>NZ_PION01000017.1:0-89425 GCF_002810615.1 Klebsiella sp. G-Nf4
CACTTTGAGTGCCCACACAGATTGTCTGATAAATTGTTAAAGAGCAGTGCCGCTTCGTTTTTCGCTGCGGCGCGGGGTGTGCATATTACGCTTTCCCGCTGCAGAGTCAAGCATTTATTTTTGCTTTCCCCCGCGAGGTTCTCACCGGAACCCCGCTGACCCGGCGGCTTGCTTGCCGTTGTTCCGTGTCAGTGGAGGCGCATTATAGGGAGTAATTCTGAGGTGACAAGGGGAAATTCAAAAAAACTTTTCAACCGTCTCTTTTTTCAACAAAGCGGCGAGGAATGTCGCAAAAAACCGCCGTTTTGCTGTTTTAACCGACGAAACGGGGCGCCTGGTGGCATACTGTTAGAGTAAAGAAAAGAAAGGAACGGCATTTATGTCTTTAAGCGCACAGCAACTGGCGGCACAAAAGAACATCTCCTGGGTACTGGCCGAGAAGCTCGCCCAAAAAATACTGACTGGCGAATATCAGCCGGAAAGCATTCTTCCCGGCGAGATGGAGTTGGGGGAGCAGTTCGGCGTAAGCCGTACCGCCGTCCGTGAAGCGGTGAAGACGCTTACGGCAAAAGGCATGTTGCTACCTCGACCTCGCATTGGCACCCGGGTGATGCCGCGCAGCAGCTGGAACTTCCTGGATAAGGAACTGCTGTCCTGGTGGCTAACAGAAGATAACTTCGAAGAAGTGGTGAGCCACTTTCTCGTCATGCGCAGCAGCCTGGAGCCACAAGCCTGTTTTCTCGCTGCCGCTAATGGCACCACAGAGCAAAAAGCGCAGCTCAATACCTTAATGGAAGAGATGATTGCCTTGAAACGTCATTTTCAGCGCGATCGCTGGATAGATGTCGATATGGCCTGGCATGAACACATCTATGAAATGAGCGGTAATCCATTCCTCAGCTCATTCGCTTCTTTATTTCATTCGGTCTACCACACCTACTTCACGTCGATTACGCAAAATGAAGTGGTGAAGCTCGATCTCCACCAGGCGATTGTCGATGCCATTCTCAACAGTGATGCGCCAGGTGCCTTGCTCGCCTGTCAGGCGTTGTTGAACGCCCCTCACCACGTAAATCAATAACAAGGAATTGGCATGAGCAGAAAAAAAGGGCGCAGCATGGCCGGCCTGCCGTGGATCGCGGCGATGGCCTTCTTTATGCAGGCGCTGGATGCCACCATTCTCAACACCGCCCTCCCGGCTATCGCCCACAGTCTTAATCGTTCTCCCTTAGCAATGCAGTCTGCCATTATCAGCTATACGCTGACGGTGGCGATGCTGATCCCGGTCAGCGGCTGGCTAGCCGATCGCTTTGGTACGCGCCGGGTCTTTATCATCGCTGTTAGCTTGTTCACTTTGGGGTCCCTCGCCTGCGCGCTCTCCAGCTCATTAATGGAGCTGGTCATTTTTCGGGTAATTCAGGGGATCGGCGGGGCGATGATGATGCCGGTGGCGAGACTGGCGCTGCTGCGCGCCTATCCCCGCAGCGAGCTGCTTCCGGTACTCAACTTTGTGACCATGCCAGGTCTGGTGGGGCCGATACTGGGCCCCGTGCTCGGTGGGGTGTTTGTCACCTGGGCCAGCTGGCATTGGATTTTCCTGATAAACATTCCCATCGGCATCATCGGTATTCTCTATGCCCGCAAATACATGCCAAATTTCACGACGCCGCGCAGGCGCTTCGATATAACCGGTTTTCTGTTATTTGGCTTAAGCCTGGTACTGTTTTCCAGCGGTATTGAACTGTTTGGAGAAAAAATCGTGGCGACATGGCTGGCGCTGGCCGTAATTGCCGTCAGTCTGTTACTGCTCGCGGCCTATGTTCGCCACGCGCGCCGCCATCCTGCGCCGCTTATCTCGCTCTCTTTATTTAAGACGCATACTTTCTCAGTCGGCATTGCTGGCAACCTTGCCACGCGTTTAGGTACCGGCTGCGTACCATTCCTGATGCCGCTGATGCTGCAGGTTGGCTTCGGCTATCCGGCCATTATCGCCGGCTGTATGATTGCCCCTACCGCTATCGGCTCCATTATTGCGAAATCTACCGTTACCCAGGTGCTGCGCTGGTTTGGCTATCGTAAGACCCTGGTGGGGATCACGGTATTTATTGGCCTCATGATTGCCCAGTTCTCGCTGCAGTCGCCAGAGATGCCGCTGTGGATGCTTCTTCTGCCACTGTTTGTGCTGGGGATGGCGATGTCCACGCAGTTCACCTCGATGAATACCATTACGCTGGCCGACCTGACGGATGACAATGCCAGCAGCGGTAACAGCCTGCTGGCGGTGACCCAGCAGCTTTCAATCAGTCTCGGGGTGGCCATCAGCGCTGCGGTGTTGCGCTTCTATGAAGGTTTTGACAATGCCAGCACGGTACAGCAGTTTCACTACACCTTTATCACCATGGGCGTGATCACCATCGTGTCGGCATTGATGTTTATGCTGTTAAGAGCGAAGGATGGCCGCAATCTGATTAGCGAGCGGCACAAACGCTAAGCGGAGCCACGAACCACCAGCTCCGGCGTTAACTGAACGCGCTGCTGTTTTTGCTGCGGATCGGCCATTCGATGGATCAGCACATCGATGGCCAGTTCTCCCAGCTCATCTTTTGGCTGGTGAATGGTGGTCAACGGCGGCGTCATATAGCGTGCCAGCTCAATATCATCGTAGCCCACCAGCGCCATGTCCTGCGGGATCTGCAAACCGGCCTGGTACAACGCCTGATAAGCGCCAACCGCCATGGCATCGTTGCCGACAAATACCGCCTGCGGCCGCTGCGGCAAAGCCAGCAGCTGCTGCATCGCGCTAAACCCGCCGCCAAACTCAAAATCACTGGTCACCACGTATCCATCGGCAACCGGCAGGCCGCAGCGCGCCATCGCAGCATGGTAACCTTCAAGGCGCAGACGCGCCGGGGTTTTATCCAGCGGGCCGGCAATACAGGCAATGCGCGAATACCCCTGGTCAATCAGATACTGAGTCGCCATATCGCCGCCAAGCAGCGAGTTATCCTGAATCAGATCGCTATCGCCATCAAAGGGGGCCCAGTCCATCATGACCGTCGGTACCGACGGATAGCGCTGCATAATTTCCGGAGAAGGCTGATGGGTCTCCGTGCACAGCAGCAGTAGTCCATCGACGCGTTTTTGCATTAGCGTCTCCAGATTACGATTCATTCGCTGCTCATCACCTTCCGTATTACAGAGTACGAGGCTATAACCCCGCTCAAAACAGCTGCGCTCCACGCCCCTCACCAGCTCCGAATAAAACGGATTGGTACTGGCGGTAATGAGCATGCCGATAGTGCGGGTTTGATTAAGCTTGAGGCTACGCGCCAGCGCAGAGGGCGCGTAGTTGAGGCTTTTGATCGCAGCGTCTACTTTGGCGGTAATCGCCTCGCTGACAAAACGGTCCTTATTGATGACGTGTGACACCGTCGATGTGGAAACGCCCGCGATGCGGGCCACATCTTTCATCGTAGCCAAGCATTACCCCTGTTGCGCTAAAAATTCATCAATCTCTGTGCGCCACGGCACGGACGGCTGTGCGCCTTTGCGGGTCACGGCGATCGCCGCCGCGGCATGCGCAAAGCGGATCGCTTCTGGCAGGGAAGTCCCTTCCAGCAACGCGGTTACCAGCGCGCCGTTAAAGGTATCACCGGCCGCGATAGTATCAATGGCCTGCACGCGAAAGCCCGGGATCCGACGACTTTCGCCTTCGGCACTGAGCCAGACGCCGCGGCTGCCGAGGGTGATCATCACCGTACCAATGCCTTTGGCATGCAGCACGTCGGCGGCTTTTGCCGCATCCTCGTCGCTCTCAACGCGAATACCGGTCAGCTTTTCCGCTTCGGTTTCGTTGGGGGTAATGATATCCACCAGCGCCAGCAATTCATCTGAGAGCTCACGCGCTGGCGCGGGGTTCAGCACCACGGTAGTCTGATGGTGATGAGCGATTCTCGCCGCCGCCAGCACGCTCTCCAGCGGCGTCTCCAGCTGCATTAACAGTGCCTGTGCGCTGGCGATACGTTCTTTTTCGGCCTCAACCTGGGAGACGGAAAGCGCCGCATTGGCGCCGGCATGAATACCGATGACATTCTCACCTTCGGCGTTCACGAAGATTAACGCCACGCCGGTCGCTTCCCCGGCGACCGCGCGCACGGGCGCCACGTCGATTTTGTCGCTCGCCAGCTGACGACGGATGCGTTCACCGATATCGTCATCGCCGGTGCAGGCGATAAACGCGATATCCGCTCCGCTGCGCCCGGCGGCCACCGCCTGGTTAGCCCCTTTACCACCGAACGCCACCTGATAGTGGTTGCCGGTGACGGTCTCACCCGGCGTCGGGAAAGTGTCAAGGTTAAGAATGTGATCGGCATTGATACTGCCAAGGACGACAAGTTTGCCTGCAGTTTTCATCATTTCTGTTCCCGGGAAAGCGCGCCACCGGAATCCGGTGGCGCATGCCCTGCTTTTCTTTTTTTATATTGTCCCTCGGACCGTTGCCAGTCCGAATCGCATATTACTGCTTAACGACCAGTTTCAGCTCAACCGGGTAGTTAGCTTCCACTTTTTCGCCCTTCAGTACCTTATCAGCCGTCTCAACGCCTTTCGCGCCGATCTGCTCCGGCAACTGTGCGACGGTCGCCGCCAGTTTGCCACTGTTTACTGCTTTTTCGCCATCCGGAGTGCCGTCAAATCCAACCACCATCACATCGGATTTGCCTGCAGTCTGCAGCGCACGCAGAGCGCCGAGCGCCATTTCATCATTTTGCGCGAACACCGCCTGCACGTCAGGGTGTGCGGTCAGCAGGTTCTGCATCACGTTCAGCCCTTTGGTACGGTCGAAATCGGCCGGCTGGCTGGCCAGGACGTTAAACTTGTGCGCCGCCACGGCCTGTTTAAAGCCTTCGCCGCGCTCGCGCGCCGCAGAAGTCCCGGCAATGCCCTGCAGCTCAATGACTTTCGCACTTTCACCCACTTTTTTCGCGATGTAATCGCCAGCCATTTTTCCGCCCTGCACGTTGTCAGACGCAATATGGCTCACGACATCGCCTTTTGTGGCCTGACGGTCAAGGGTGATGACCGGGATTTTCGCCTGGTTTGCCATCTTCACGGCGTTGCCGACGGCATCAGAGTCGGTGGGGTTGATCAGCAGCAGCTTGGCGCCGCGCACCGTTAAATCCTGGACGTTCGCCAGCTCTTTCGCCGGGTTGTTCTGAGAGTCCAGCACCACCAGGTTGTAGCCCAGCTTGTCAGCTTCTTTTTGCGCGCCGTCTTTCAGCGACACGAAGAATGGGTTGTTGAGAGTAGAGATAACCAGAGCGATGGTGTCTTTGGCCATCGCGTTTGCGCTGACGGTCGCACTTAGCGCAACAGCAGAGACCAGGGTCGCCAGTTTTTTCATATTCATAGTTAAGATGTCCTGTAGAGTTCTCAGTTACTGCTTTTTGTTATCTACCAGTACCGCCAGCAAAATCACCACCGCTTTAACGATCATCTGGTAATAGGAAGAAACGCCTAAAAGATTAAGACCATTATTCAGGAAGCCAAGGATCAGCGCGCCAATCAGCGTGCCGACAATGCGTCCTTTGCCGCCCGCGAGGCTGGTGCCACCGAGCACCACCGCCGCAATGGCGTCCAGCTCATAGCCCGTCCCCGCCGTCGGCTGCGCGGAAGAGAGACGCGCCACTTCGATGATCCCGGCCAGCGACGCCAGCATCCCGCACAAGGCGTAGACGATAATTTTGACTTTATTGACGCTAATCCCGGACAGACGCGTCGCCGCTTCATTACCGCCCAGCGCGTAAATATAACGGCCCAGGCGAGTATGGTGCAGCATGTACCAGGCCGCCAGGAAGACAATCGCCATGATCCATACCGGCGTCGGGATCCCCAGCGGACGCCCGATGCCAAACCAGCCAAACAGATCGGCGTTATCGCTAAAGCCGGTGTTGATCGGACTGCCGTTGGTGTACACCATGGTCACGCCGCGCAGCAGCAGCATCATCACCAGAGTGGCGATGAAGGCCTGCACGCGGCCTTTCGCCACAATCACCCCGGTGACTGCGCCGATCGCGGCACCCAATGCGAGGGCAGCAGCGACCGCCACCAGCGCATTAACCTCAATGCCAACAATCGACGCTGCCACCGCACCGGTGAGCGCCAACAGGGAGCCGACGGACAGGTCGATCCCCGAGGTCAGTATAACCAGCGTCATCCCTACCGCCATGATGGCGTTAACGGAGGTCTGTTGCAGGATATTGAACAGGTTAGTGACGGTAAAAAAGTTGGGGCTCATGGTCGATACCACCGCGATCAGCACCAGCAGGGCAATCAGCGATTTTTGCTCCATCAGCCACGCTTTCGTGAAATAACGGCGACCAGTAACAGCCTGGGTTGTCATCTTTCTTACTCCTGATTCACACGGTTAAGCTTGCCCACAGCGGCAGCCATCAATACTTCCTGGGTGGCCTGCTCGCGTGTGAATTCACCGCCGAGATGCCCTTCATGCATAACAATGATGCGATCGCTCATGCCCAACACCTCCGGCATCTCAGAGGAGACCAGAATGATGCTCAGGCCATCGGCTTTGAACTGATTGATGAGCTGGTAGATCTCTTTCTTCGCCCCGACGTCGACGCCGCGGGTCGGTTCATCAAGGATCAGCACCTTTGGCCGGGTCATCAGCCCGCGGGCAATGGCGACCTTTTGCTGGTTGCCGCCGGAAAGCAGGCCGATCGCCTGCTCCATGGACGGCGTTTTGACGTTAAACAGCCGAATGAAATCACTGACCGCCTGCTGTTCATCTTTATGTTTGAGGCTGCCGCCCGCCCGGCTGAAGTAGCGCAGCGCAGTCAGGGACATGTTTTCTTTTACCGACATCCCGAGAACCAGGCCATCGCGCTTACGATCTTCGGAGATATAGACAATGCCGTTCGCCAGACCGTCCTGCGGCGAGCGGGTCACCACTTCATGGCCATCCAGCGTCACGGAGCCGCTGCTGCGCGGCAGCGCGCCGTACAGCACTTTCATCAGTTCGGTCCGTCCGGCGCCCATCAGCCCGGCGACACCCAGGATTTCCCCCTGGCGCAAGGTAAAGGTCACGTTTTCCACGCCCGGGCCGCAGAGATTATCGACCTTCAGGCGCACCGCGCCCGGCGCCTTATCGAGATGTGGATATTGATCTTCCAGCTTACGGCCGACCATCATCTCGATCAGTCGGTCCTCATCCAGCGAAGCCACTTCGCGCTCGGCGA
Source organism: Klebsiella sp. G-Nf4 (assembly GCF_002810615.1). Classification (NCBI taxonomy): domain Bacteria; kingdom Pseudomonadati; phylum Pseudomonadota; class Gammaproteobacteria; order Enterobacterales; family Enterobacteriaceae; genus Klebsiella; species Klebsiella sp. G-Nf4. The sequence continues at coordinate 7,254 of NZ_PION01000017.1, forward strand.
TAAACTGCCCGTCGCGAAAGACGGTGACGTCGTCGCAAATCTCGAAGATCTCTTTCATACGGTGGGAGATATAGACAATGCCGCGCCCCTGTGACTTCAGTTCGCGGATGACGCGGAACAGCGATTCAGTTTCGGTATCGGTCAGCGCATCGGTCGGTTCATCCATAATGATGACCTTTGACTCGAAGCTCAGCACTTTGGCGATCTCCACCATTTGCTGATCGCCAATCGACAGATCGCCCACCAGCTTCTGGCTGTTAAAGCGGAGATTCAGCTTTGCCAGCAGCTTGTCGGCTTCGGTATACATCTGCTTCCAGTCGATTTTGCCGAAGCGGTTAACGAACTCGCGGCCAAGGAAGATGTTCTCGGCAATCGTTAATTGCGGGATCAGGTTCAGTTCCTGGTGGATGATGCCGATCCCGGCTTCCTGGGAGGATTTTGGGCCGTTAAAGGTCGTCTCTTTGCCTAACCACAGCAAAGAGCCGGCATCACGGGTGTAGATCCCGGTCAGCACCTTCATCATAGTGGACTTGCCAGCGCCATTCTCTCCTACCAGCGCCATTACCCGACCGGCATAGACATTCAGCGCCGCGCCGGAGAGCGCCTTGACGCCAGGGAACGCTTTATCGATCCCTTTCAGTTGCAATAAGGCTTCCATGACGGCGACCTCAGAACGTGACGCCGGCACAGAGAATGATATTCGCAAACGGGGAACACTCCCCGCTGCGAATTACCGCCTGACTGTCTGCGGTTTGTTTTTTGAACTGCTCATGGCTGGTGTAACGAATTTCAATGGTATTTCCCTGGTGCTGCTGCAGCTGCTCAAGGTGAGTGAGCAACGTCGCGTGGAGCTGCGGATTATGGGTTTTAATCTCTTCCGCGATAACAGCCGCTTCAACCTGCATTTCCGTCGTCACCACTTCCAGCACCTGCATAAATGAAGGTACGCCCTGCGTCAGCGCCATATCAATGCGCGTGCTGCTGCGGGGAACCGGTAATCCGGCATCGCAGACCACCAGCGTATCGGTGTGGCCCAGGCGGGAGATGACCGCGGAAATATCAGCGTTAAGTACGGTGCCTTTTTTCATTTTTTCTCTTTTGCTCCACTAGCGAAACGTTTCGCTAACATAATTATTATCAATGCGTGAGCAGAAAACCATCATCAGAGAAGAGAAATGTGATCGCCATCGAAACGTTTCGCGAAGCATAGACAGGACGTTACAGCCGGAGTGAGAAACAAAAAGCCCTTCGCAATGGAAGGGCTTTTTTTACATCATATTTCGACCTGGGTACCGAGCTCGATAACCCGGTTTGGCGGGATTTCAAACTGATCCGGCGCGCGCAAGGCGTTACGCTGCAGCAGCAGATAAAGCTTGCCGCGCAGACGCAGATACCACGGTCGTTTGCCGATAATCAGCGACTCATGCGACATAAAGAACGAGGTCTCCATCATCCGGCAGCTGAGTCCTTCCAGGCCACAGCGATGGAATACTTCTTCAACGTTTGGCGTTTCCCGCCAGCCGTAGCTGGCCACCACCCGCCAGAACGACGGCGACAGCTGCTCGATCTGCACCCGGCGAACGTTATGCACGTAAGGCGCGTCTTCGGTGCGCAAGGTCAGAAGGATCACTCGCTCATGCAGCACCTTGTTGTGCTTCAGGTTATGCAGCAGGGCAAACGGGATCACGTTCAGGGCGCGGGACATATACACCGCGGTACCCGGCACACGCACCGGCGGTGACTTCTCCAGCGAAGAGATCATCGCTTCCAGCGAGTTACCGTGCTCGTGCATCCGGCGCAGCAGGCGGAAACGCTCGCTCTTCCAGGTGGTCATCACCGTAAACATCACCAGCCCCAGAGACAACGGTAGCCAGCCACCGGAGACAATCTTATCGAGGTTCGCCGAGAACAGCGGGATATCGATACACAGGAAGGCCACCAGCATCAGGCCGACAAACAGCTTATTCCAGTGCCAGTTTTTGCGCGCCACCGTTGCCGACAGAATGGAGGTCAGCACCATGGTGCCCGTTACCGCGATACCGTACGCCGCCGCCAGATTAGACGAATGCTCAAAGCTGACAATGACGATGACCACAGAAACGTACAGCAGCCAGTTAATGAACGGGATGTAAATCTGCCCGGACTCCATTTCCGAGGTGTGGATAATGCGCATCGGCGACAGATAGCCCAGACGCACTGCCTGACGGGTCAGGGAGAAGACCCCGGAGATCACCGCCTGCGAGGCGATAACCGTCGCCAGCGTGGCGATAATCAGCATCGGGATCAGCGCCCACTCCGGCGCCAGCAGGAAGAACGGGTTTTTAATCGCTTCCGGGTGCTTCAGCAGCAGCGCGCCCTGGCCAAAGTAGTTCAGCACCAGCGAGGGCAGCACGACGGAGAACCAGGCCACGCGGATCGGCAGTTTGCCAAAGTGCCCCATATCGGCGTACAGCGCTTCCACCCCGGTAATCGACAGCACCACCGCACCGAGCGCAATAAAGGAAACCGTTTTGTACTGCAGGAAAAAGTGCACCGCCCAGTAGGGGTTTAGTGCCTGCAGAACTTCCGGGTTATCGAGGATGCTGCGCGCGCCAAGCACTGCCAGCAACAGGAACCAAATCAGCATAATCGGCGCAAACAGCTTACCGACCATTCCGGTCCCGTGCTTCTGGATCACAAACAGCAGGGTCAGCACGATAATGGAGATAGGGACAATCCAGGTATCAAGCTGCGGGGCGATAATTTCTAACCCCTCTATCGCCGACATAACGGAAATCGCCGGCGTAATCACCACTTCGCCATAGAAGAAGCTACCGCCGATCAGGCCGAGGATCACCAGTACGGAGGTCATTCGGGCCGAGGTATTACGTCCGGCCAGCGACATCAGCGTTAAGATCCCCCCTTCCCCGGCGTTATCCGCCCGCATTACGAAGGTGATGTATTTAATCGATACGGTAAAGATTAACAGCCAGAAAATCAGCGACAAAAAGCCAAACACGGCATCGCGCTCAACGCCAAAGCCGAACTGACCTGACAGGCATTCGCGCAAGGTATACAGTGGACTGGTACCGATATCGCCGTACACCACGCCGATGGCCGCCAACGTTAATGCCGGCAACGATTGTTTATTATCAGTGCTCATAGACTAGTCTTTTCGTTTATAAAACAAATGTGTGCCTAGTCCCTTGGCCCACAAAAAGCGCACAGTATGCACGATTATTTGCGAAATCGTACCCCTAACAGACACCATATTAACCTGGCTCAAAAAAAATAAATCGATTCTTCAGGCTATTACCGCCCCTGCTCTAACATCTATACTCGACCCAATAACGATACATGACAAAGCACGCAACTCAATTATGGCTCAAACACATTTACTGGCTGAAAGAATTTCCCGGCTCAGCACCGCACTCGAAAAAGGACTCTTTGAACGCAGCCACGCGATACGCCTTTGCCTGCTGGCGGCGCTCAGCGGCGAGAGCGTTTTTTTGCTCGGCCCACCGGGGATCGCCAAAAGCCTGATTGCCCGCCGCCTCAAGTTCGCCTTCCAGCAGGCGCGCGCTTTTGAATACCTGATGACCCGCTTCTCCACCCCGGAAGAGGTTTTTGGGCCACTGTCCATTCAGGCGCTGAAAGATGAAGGCCGTTACGAACGTTTAACCGCCGGCTACCTGCCGGAAGCAGAAATCGTGTTTCTCGATGAAATATGGAAAGCGGGTCCGGCCATCCTCAACACCCTGCTGACGGCGATTAACGAACGTCACTTCCGCAATGGCGCGCACGAAGAGAAAATCCCGATGCGCCTGCTGGTGGCCGCGTCGAACGAACTCCCCGAAGCCGACAGCAGTCTGGAAGCGCTGTATGACCGAATGCTGATCCGTCTGTGGCTTGATAAAGTGCAGGATAAAGGTAATTTCCGTTCAATGCTGGTCAGCCAGCAGGATGAAAACATCAATCCAGTGCCCAGCGCGCTGCAGGTTAGCGACGAAGAGTTTACCCAATGGCAGCAGCAGATCGGCAATATCAAACTGCCAGACGCGGTGTTTGAGCTGATATTCCAGCTCCGCCAGCAGCTGGATGCTCTACCAAATGCGCCGTACGTCTCGGATCGCCGTTGGAAAAAGGCCATTCGCCTGCTGCAGGCCAGCGCCTTCTTCAGCGGGCGCGACAGCATCGCGCCGATAGATCTGATCCTGCTGAAAGATTGTCTGTGGCACAACGTCGAGAGCATGAACCTGATGTCGCAGCAGCTGGAAACGCTAATGACCTGCCACGCCTGGCAACAGCAGGCGATGCTGACGCGGCTGGGGGCCATTGTCCAGCGACGCATTCAGATCCAACAGCAGCAAAGCGACAAAACGGCGCTGAAGGTCACCCGCCTTGGCGGGATGTTTAGCCGCAAACCGCACTATGAACTGCCGGCGGAGATCCAGGGGGCCACCCTGACGCTGCTGCTGCAGCAGCCGCTCAAACTTCACGATATGGAAGTGATCCACATTACTTTTGAACGCGAGGCGTTAGCCAGCTGGCTGGAAAAAGGCGGTGAGATCCGCGGTAAGCTCAACGGGATCGGCTTTGCCCAACTGCTCAATATGGATGTCGACACCAGCCAGCACCTGGTCGTCCGCGACGTCAGCCTGCAGGGCTCACGCCTCGCGCTGCCCGGTAGCGCATCGCAGGAGAACATGCCGGCAGAAATTCGCCAACAGCTGGAGGCGCTCGATGATGAGTGGCACCAGCAACACAACCGCTTCAGCGAGCAGCAAAAGTGTCTGTTTATCCCGGTCGAGTGGCTGGGAAGAATCGAAGCCAGCCTGCAGGACGTCGGCGCGCAGATTAAACAGGCGAAGCAGCCATGACGCTCGATATGCTGAATGTCATGCTGGCAGTCAGCGAAGAGGGAATGATCGAGGAGATGCTGCTGGCGCTGCTGGCCTCTCCTCAGCTGGCGGTGTTCTTTGAGAAATTTCCCCGCCTGAAAAACATCATCGCGGCGGATATTCCACGCTGGCGTGAAGCCGTTCGCGCCCGTTTGAAAGAAGTTAACGTCCCGCCGGATCTGGACGCCGAAGTGCAAACCTATCAGCAGGCTCAGCTGCTCTCTACCTCGCAGTTTATCGTCCAGCTCCCGCAGATCCTCGGCAAACTGCACCAGCTACAGTCTCCTTTTGCCGCTCAGGCGCAGAAGCTGGTGGATGACAATGCCACCTTTACTCCGGCGCTGCATACGCTGTTTTTACAGCGCTGGCGCCTGAGCCTGGTGGTGCAAGCCACCAGCCTTAACCAGCAACTGCTGGATGAAGAACGCGACCAGTTACTCAGTGAGGTCCAGGAACGAATGACGCTCAGCGGTCAGCTCGATCCGGTACTGGCGGAAAATGACACTGCCGCCGGGCGTCTGTGGGATATGAGCGCTGGCGAACTCAAACGCGGCGACTATCAGCTGATCGTGCGCTATGGCGATTTTCTCAACCAGCAGCCGGAACTGCTGCAGCTGGCGGAACAACTCGGGCGTTCACGGGAAGCGAAATCCGTGCCGAAGAAAGACGCCCCGATGGAAACCTTTCGCAGCCTGGTGCGCGAGCCGGCGACAGTACCGGAGCAAGTCGACGGCCTTCAGCAGAGTGACGACATTCTGCGGCTGCTGCCGCCGGAGCTGGCGACGCTCGGCATCACGGAGCTGGAGTTTGAATTTTATCGCAAGCTGGTGGAGAAGCAGCTGCTCACCTACCGGCTGCATGGCGACGCCTGGCGTGAGAAAATCACCGAACGCCCGGTAACACGGCAGGATTTTGATGAACAGCCGCGCGGGCCCTTTATTGTCTGCGTCGATACGTCAGGGTCGATGGGCGGTTTTAACGAGCAGTGCGCTAAGGCCTTTTGTCTGGCCCTGATGCGCGTCGCGCTGGCCGATAACCGTCGCTGCTTTATTATGCTGTTCTCCAGCGAAGTGGTGCATTACGAACTGACCAGCGAGCGCGGGCTGGAGCAGGCGATCCGCTTTTTAAGCCAGCGCTTTCGCGGCGGTACCGATCTGGCCAGCTGTTTTCGCGCCATTATTGAACGTCTGCAAAACCCGCAGTGGGTGGATGCGGATGCCGTCGTGATCTCTGACTTTATCGCCCAGCGGTTGCCGGATGAGGTGATTGCTCAGGTGGGGGAGTTACAGCGTAAGCACCAGCACCGTTTTCACGCGGTGGCGATGTCGGTACACGGCAAACCCGGCATCATGCGCATCTTCGATCATATCTGGCGCTTTGATACCGGGCTGCGTAGCCGCCTGCTGCGACGCTGGCGGCGCTAATTCATTACAGCAGCGCGGAAACGCTTTCGCGAACCTGGGCCGGCCATACGCCGCACTGTACCTGGCCGATATGGTCAAGCTGCAGCAGCAGCATCGTCAGACGAGACTGGCCAATGCCGCCGCCGATAGTCTGCGGCATCTCGCCGCGCAGCAGCGCCTGGTGCCATTCAAGCTGTAGGCGATCTTCATCGCCGGTCACGGCCAGCTGGCGCTTCAGCGCTTCGGCGTCAACGCGGATCCCCATTGAGGAGATCTCGAAAGCATCTTCCAGCACCGGGTTCCACACCAGGATATCGCCGTTCAGACCGGCAAAGCCTTCAGAAACCTCTGTGCTCCAGTCATCGTAATCCGGCGCACGCACGTCGTGGCGCTTACCGTCAGACAGTTTGCCGCCGATACCAATTAAGAAGACGGCCCCCAACTCTTTGGCAATGGCTCGCTCACGGCCTTTGGCATCAAGATCGGGATAGCGGCTCAGCAGCTCCTGGCTGTGAACAAAATGGATCTGTTCCGGCAGAAACGGCTTCAGGCCAAATTCCTGGCTGACCGCCAGCTCGGTAGCTTTGATCCCGGCGTAGATCGCCTCGACGGTTGCCTTCAGAGTGCCGACGTGACGCTCTTCATCGCCCATCACGCGCTCCCAGTCCCACTGGTCGACATAGACGGAATGGATAGGCGTCAGACGGTCTTCATCGGGGCGAAGGGCCTTCATGTGCGTGTAAAGCCCTTCGCCCGCGCTGAAGTCGTGTTGTCCCAGGGTTTGACGCTTCCACTTCGCCAGCGAATGAACCACTTCGAACTGGGCGTCGGGCAGTGTTTTCACTTTTACCTGAACCGCTTTCTCGCAGCCGGACAAGTTATCCTGCGTCCCATCGCCCACGCGGCTTAAGATTGGCGCCTGGACTTCAATCAGGCCAAGCTTCTCTTCCAGCTGACGGGAAAAGTGGGATTTAACGAAACTGATCTGGCGTTGTTTTGCGATATATGCGGTTTTCATTTTTATAACTCCTGCGTCCTGTTGCCATTGATTAAGCAACAAAACAGGGCCGCAATACAATAATCAATCAATAAAAAGCCGCATCGACTTTTAATTCATCAAAATATGGCGCTAAAATAGCAAGAACCCTCAAACTTCATAAGAAAAAGATATGGAAAATTATCAGATCGACAATCTGGACCGCGGCATTCTCGATGCGCTGATGGCCAACGCTCGTACCGCCTACGCCGAACTGGCCAAACAGTTCAGCGTCAGCCCAGGCACCATCCACGTACGTGTTGAGAAGATGAAGCAGGCGGGCATCATTACCGGCGCGCGCATTGACGTTAGCCCCAAGCAACTGGGCTATGATGTCGGCTGCTTTATCGGCATTATTCTCAAGAGCGCCAAGGACTACCCTTCCGCCCTTGCTCGCCTGGAAAGCCTGGAGGAGGTCACCGAGGCTTATTACACCACCGGCCACTACAGCATCTTTATTAAGGTGATGTGTAAATCCATCGATGCCCTGCAGCAGGTACTTATCAACAAGATCCAAACAATTGATGAAATTCAGTCCACCGAGACGCTGATCGTGCTGCAGAACCCGATCATGCGTACCATCAAGCCCTGATCGCTTTTTTTAATCCCACATTTTTCCACAGGTAGATCCCAGCTCGCTCACAGCGTACAATACGCCACTCTGAACAGTTGAGCGGGCGATCGGCGATCATGGCAGACATTACACTTATCAGCGGCAGCACCCTGGGCAGTGCGGAATATGTAGCAGAGCATCTGGCGGAAAAGCTGGAAGAAGCCGGCTACAGCACTGAAATCCAGCACGGTCCGCTGGTTGACGATCTGCAGGCGGAAGGGATCTGGTTAGTTATCTCTTCAACGCATGGCGCCGGCGACATTCCCGACAACCTGGTTCCCTTCTATGACGCATTGCTGGAGCAGAAGGCCGATCTTTCCGCCGTGCGCTTTGGCGCCATCGGGATCGGCAGCCGCGAATACGACACCTTCTGCGGCGCGATCGATAAATTAGAAGCAGCATTGAAGGCCAGCGGCGCAAAACAGATCGGCGAAACGCTGAAAATTAACGTACTGGAACATGAAATTCCGGAGGATCCAGCGGAAATCTGGCTGGGATCCTGGAAAAATTTGCTCTGAGAATTGTAAAGATCGTCGGATCTTCTGTGGATAACCATGCTTAAAAGCTTGGATCAACCGGTAGTTATCCAAAGAATAACCGTCGTATGGTTTTTGTGCTGTGTATAACCCTTCATTTTGATCCCAGCTTATACGGACCAGGATCACCGATCATTCACAGATAGTGATCCTTCTTAAGCATTTGATCTTACTTCGCGGATCCGACTTATCCACAAAGAGAGTCGATCCTAATAAGAGATCACAATAGAACAGATCTCTATATAAAGATCTTCTTTTTAATACTCAGGATCCCGGAGTCTTTCTCAAAAGAGCAAAGCCGAGTAGAATCCACGGCCCGGGCTTCAATCCATTTTCAAACCGCGTTATGCGAGGCAGATCACCATGTTTTATCAGGATCCTTTTGACGTCATTATCATTGGCGGGGGTCATGCAGGCACTGAGGCCGCGATGGCCGCAGCGCGAATGGGCCAACAAACCCTGCTTTTGACACACAATATCGACACGCTGGGGCAGATGAGCTGCAACCCGGCGATTGGCGGCATTGGGAAAGGACACCTGGTAAAAGAAGTGGACGCACTTGGCGGGTTGATGGCAACCGCAATCGATCAGGCGGGTATTCAGTTTAGGATACTAAACGCCAGCAAAGGGCCCGCGGTACGTGCCACTCGTGCCCAGGCAGACCGCGTGCTGTATCGTCAGGCGGTACGCACCGCGCTGGAGAACCAGCCGAACCTGATGATCTTCCAGCAGGCGGTGGAAGATCTGATTGTGGAAAACGATCGCGTCGTGGGTGCCGTCACTCAGATGGGCCTCAAATTCCGCGCTAAAGCGGTGGTGTTGACCGTCGGGACCTTCCTCGATGGCAAAATTCATATTGGTCTGGACAACTACAGCGGCGGCCGTGCCGGCGATCCGCCGTCAATCCCGCTGTCTCGTCGTCTGCGTGAGCTGCCGCTGCGTGTAAGTCGTCTGAAAACAGGTACCCCGCCACGTATTGACGCCCGCACCATCGATTTCAGCGTGCTGGCGCAACAGCACGGCGATAACCCAATGCCGGTCTTCTCGTTCATGGGATCCGCGGATCAGCATCCGCGCCAGGTGCCGTGCTATATCACCCATACCAACGAGAAAACCCATGACGTGATCCGCAATAACCTCGATCGCAGCCCAATGTACGCCGGAGTGATCGAAGGGATCGGGCCACGCTATTGCCCGTCGATCGAAGACAAAGTCATGCGCTTTGCCGATCGCAATCAGCATCAGATCTTCCTTGAACCGGAAGGCCTGACCTCAAACGAAATTTATCCGAACGGTATCTCCACCAGCCTGCCGTTTGATGTGCAAATGCAAATCGTCCGCTCAATGCAGGGGATGGAGAACGCGCGGATCGTCCGTCCTGGCTACGCCATTGAGTACGATTTCTTCGACCCACGCGATCTGAAGCCAACACTCGAGAGCAAATTCATTCAGGGTCTGTTCTTTGCCGGACAGATCAACGGTACCACCGGTTATGAAGAAGCCGCTGCTCAGGGTCTGCTGGCCGGTCTTAACGCCGCCCGCTTCTCTGCGGAAAAAGAGGGCTGGGCGCCACGTCGCGATCAGGCTTATCTCGGCGTGCTGGTGGATGACCTGTGCACCCTGGGTACCAAAGAACCGTACCGCATGTTTACCTCCCGTGCCGAATATCGTCTGATGCTGCGCGAAGATAACGCCGACCTGCGCCTGACCGAACAGGGGCGCGAACTGGGTCTGGTGGACGATGAACGCTGGGCGCGGTACAACGAGAAGCTGGAAAGCATTGAACGTGAACGCCAGCGTCTGAAATCGACCTGGGTGAACCCGCAGGCAGAGAGCGCTGCCGAAGTGAACGCTCACTTGACCGCGCCGTTGTCACGTGAAGCGAGTGGTGAAGATCTGCTGCGTCGTCCAGAAATGACCTACGAACAGCTGGTACAGCTGTCGCCGTTCGCGCCAGGCCTGCAGGATCAACAAGCGGCCGAGCAGGTAGAGATCCAGGTGAAGTATGAGGGTTATATCGCGCGCCAGCAGGATGAGATCGAGAAACAGCAGCGTAACGAGAATACCGTGCTGCCGGCGACGCTCGATTACCGCCAGGTCACCGGGCTGTCTAACGAAGTGATCGCCAAACTGAACGACCATAAGCCGTCGTCGATAGGGCAGGCGTCACGTATTTCCGGGATCACGCCGGCGGCGATCTCTATTTTGCTGGTCTGGCTGAAAAAGCAGGGGATGCTGCGCCGCAGCGCCTGATTGCGGCCACCTGCCAGCGCTGATTTCGCAGTTGCATAATCAGCGTTCGCCTTTATCATTCATAGCCCGGTAAGCGTTAGCGCCTCCGGGCTCATTATTTTTTGAAGGTACTGACCGTGCTCAACAAACTTTCTCGTCTGCTGGATGAAGCGGGTATTTCGCTCACCGATCACCAGAAAAACCAGCTGGTGGCCTACGTCGGGCTGCTCGATAAGTGGAACAAAGCCTATAATCTGACTTCCGTTCGCGATCCGAATGAGATGCTGGTGCGTCATATCCTCGACAGCATCATCGTGGCGCCTTATCTGCAGGGTTCGCGCTTTATCGATGTCGGGACCGGACCGGGGCTCCCTGGCATTCCACTGGCCATCGTGCGTCCGGAGTCGCATTTCACCCTGCTGGACAGTCTTGGCAAGCGCGTGCGCTTCCTGCGTCAGGTGCAGCATGAACTGAATCTGGAGAACATTACTCCGGTGCAAAGTCGCGTGGAAGCCTTCCCTGCCGAACCGCCGTTTGATGGGGTCATCAGTCGCGCCTTCGCGTCGCTCAATGATATGGTGAGCTGGTGCCATCATCTGCCGGCGGCGAACGGTCACTTCTATGCGCTCAAAGGGTTAGCGCAAAAAGAAGAAATGGAAAATCTGCCGGAAGGGTATGCCATTGCCGAGGTGATTGAGCTGCATGTTCCTCAGCTGGAAGGGGAGCGGCACCTGGTGGTGATCACGCCAAAATCGCGTTAGTTTTTATCAAAAAATGTGGAAAAAATGTGGCCTGCGGATGTTACAAAAATAAAGGTCACCTTCCGATATTATCGGGCTGCATTTAACCATGTTTTTACTATGGCTTTTCTTGCAGTTAACTTAGCGTAAGTGATTCACTGACAAAATAGTCAACTTTGAAAATATCAGGGTGCTAAAAATCGACACGGATAAACAGCATAGTGATGTTAAATTTTTATTATAAATGTCAATAAAAGGTTTTTATTGTATGTGGGGTTGTTTTAGATAATGTCCTCACTTTTTATCTTGAATATCAAAAGCATGAAAAATAGTGTTTTATGTCCTTGATTCATTAAAGGGCACGTGAAATGTTTATTATGTGATCTAATGCACGCTTTAATTGCCGTGTTTACTCACTATTTGCAGTTTTGTATGACCGCTCACAGAACGCTGAAATGCACGGAAAGTTGTCCGTTGGAAAATAATTAAACATTTATTCACTATTTTGCTACTTATTGTTTGAATTCACGGGGCGTCACCGTATAATTTGTCCGCTTTTTGATGCTTGACTCTTCGTCTTAAAGGACGTTTTATACGACACGCGACATACCTCAAAGGGAGCAGGAGTAAAAACGTGATGTCAGTGTCGCTCTTGAGTCGAAACGTTGCTCGCAAGCTTCTGTTTATTCAGTTACTGGCAGTAATAGCAAGTGGACTGCTGTTCAGCCTCAAAGACCCCTTCTGGGGCATTTCCGCAGTATGCGGCGGTTTGGCAGTGGTTTTGCCAAACCTGATGTTTATGATTTTTGCCTGGCGTCATCAGGCGCATACACCAGCAAAAGGCCGTGTGGCCTGGACCTTCGCCTTCGGTGAAGCCTTCAAGGTGTTGCTGACCTTCGCCCTTCTGGCGATGGCGCTGGCTGTTTTAAAAGTGGTATTTATGCCGCTGATCGTGACGTGGGTTTTGGTGCTGGTGGTACAAGTTCTGGCGCCAGCTGTAATTAACAACAAAGGGTAAAGGCATCATGGCTTCAGAAAATATGACGCCGCAGGATTACATAGGACACCATCTGAACAACCTTCAGCTGGACCTACGTACATTCTCGCTGGTGGATCCGCACAACCACACAGCCACCTTCTGGACGCTCAACATTGACTCCATGTTTTTCTCGGTGGTTCTCGGTCTGCTGTTCCTTGCCATGTTCCGTAGCGTTGCTAAGAAAGCGACCAGCGGCGTACCAGGGAAATTCCAAACCTTCATCGAAATGATCATCGGCTTCGTCCATGGCAGCGTCAAAGACATGTACCATGGCAAGAGCAAGGTTATCGCGCCACTGGCGCTGACCGTGTTCGTCTGGGTCTTCCTGATGAACCTGATGGACCTCTTGCCTATCGATTTCTTACCTTGGATCGGTGAGCACATACTCGGCCTGCCTGCACTGCGCGTGGTTCCGTCTGCCGACGTGAACATCACCCTGTCGATGGCGCTTGGCGTGTTCATCCTGATCATTTTCTACAGCATCAAAATGAAAGGCGTAGGTGGGTTCGTTAAAGAACTGACCATGCAGCCGTTCAATCACTGGGCGTTCATTCCTGTCAACTTAATCCTTGAAGGGGTAAGCCTGCTGTCCAAACCGGTTTCTCTTGGTCTGCGACTGTTCGGCAACATGTATGCCGGTGAGCTGATTTTCATTCTGATTGCTGGTCTGTTGCCGTGGTGGTCACAGTGGATCCTGAATGTGCCTTGGGCCATTTTCCACATCCTGATTATTACGCTGCAAGCCTTCATCTTCATGGTTCTGACGATTGTCTATCTGTCGATGGCGTCCGAAGAGCATTGATTTTTACCAACACTACTACGTTTTAACTGAAACAAACTGGAGACTGTCATGGAAAACCTGAATATGGATCTGCTGTACATGGCTGCCGCTGTGATGATGGGTCTGGCGGCAATCGGTGCTGCGATCGGTATCGGCATCCTCGGAGGTAAATTCCTGGAAGGCGCAGCGCGTCAACCGGATCTGATTCCTCTGCTGCGTACTCAGTTCTTTATCGTTATGGGTCTGGTGGATGCTATCCCGATGATCGCTGTAGGTCTGGGTCTGTACGTGATGTTCGCCGTCGCGTAGTAAGTTGTTAGAAACCTAAGCCACAGAGTTAATTAAAGAGGTATTGTGCTGTGAACATGAACGCAACAATCCTCGGCCAGGCCATCGCGTTTGTTATCTTCGTATGGTTCTGCATGAAGTACGTATGGCCGCCTTTAATGGCTGCCATCGAAAAACGCCAGAAAGAGATTTCTGACGGTTTAGCTTCTGCAGAACGCGCTAAGAAAGATTTGGACCTTGCACAGGCCAACGCGACCGACCAGCTGAAAAAAGCGAAAGCGGAAGCCCAGGTAATCATTGAGCAGGCGAACAAGCGTCGCTCTCAGATTCTGGACGAAGCTAAAGCTGAAGCAGAACAGGAACGCACCAAAATCGTTGCACAAGCGCAGGCTGAAATTGATGCTGAGCGTAAACGTGCACGTGAGGAGCTGCGTAAGCAGGTCGCTATCCTGGCTGTTGCTGGCGCCGAGAAGATCATCGAACGTTCCGTGGATGAAGCTGCTAACAGCGACATCGTGGATAAACTTGTCGCTGAACTGTAAGGAGGGAGGGGCTGATGTCTGAATTTGTAACGGTAGCTCGCCCCTACGCCAAAGCAGCTTTTGACTTTGCCGTCGAACACAACAGTGTTGAACGCTGGCAGGATATGCTGGCGTTTGCCGCCGAAGTGACCAAAAACGACCAAATGGCAGAGCTTCTCTCCGGTGCTTTGGCGCCGGAAACGCTCTCAGAAGCGTTTATCGCTATCTGCGGTGAGCAACTCGACGAAAACGGCCAGAACCTGATTAAGGTGATGGCGGAAAACAATCGTCTGAAAGTGCTCCCGGACGTTCTTGAGCAATTCATTCACCTGCGCGCGGCCAGTGAGGCCATCGCAGAGGTAGAAGTAATATCTGCCAACCAACTGAGTGATGAACAGCTTGCCAGGATCGTCAGCGCGATGGAAAAACGTCTGTCACGCAAAGTTAAGCTGAATTGCAAAATCGATAAGTCTGTTATGGCAGGTATTATCATCCGTGCGGGTGATATGGTCATTGATGGTAGCGTACGCGGCCGTCTTGATCGCCTTGCAGACGTCTTGCAGTCTTAAGGGGACTGGAGCATGCAACTGAATTCCACCGAAATCAGCGAACTGATCAAGCAGCGCATTGCTCAGTTCAATGTTGTGAGCGAAGCTCATAACGAAGGTACTATTGTTTCTGTAAGTGACGGTGTTATCCGCATCCACGGCCTTGCCGAATGTATGCAGGGTGAGATGATCTCCCTGCCGGGTAACCGTTACGCTATCGCATTGAACCTGGAGCGCGACTCCGTTGGTGCCGTGGTGATGGGTCCGTATGCTGACCTCGCCGAAGGCATGAAGGTTAAATGTACTGGCCGTATCCTGGAAGTTCCGGTTGGCCGCGGCCTGCTGGGCCGTGTGGTTAACACCCTGGGCGCGCCAATTGATGGTAAAGGTCCGCTGGAAAACGACGGTTTCTCCGCCGTAGAAGCGATCGCACCGGGCGTAATCGAACGTCAGTCCGTCGATCAGCCGGTACAGACCGGTTATAAATCCGTTGACGCCATGATCCCAATCGGTCGTGGTCAGCGTGAACTGATCATCGGCGACCGTCAGACCGGTAAAACTGCGCTGGCTATCGATGCCATCATCAACCAGCGTGATTCCGGTATCAAGTGCGTCTATGTTGCTATCGGCCAGAAAGCGTCCACCATCTCTAACGTGGTGCGTAAACTGGAAGAGCACGGCGCGCTGGCTAACACCATCGTGGTGGTAGCGACTGCATCCGAATCTGCTGCACTGCAATACCTGGCGCCATACGCTGGTTGCGCAATGGGCGAATACTTCCGCGACCGCGGCGAAGATGCGCTGATCATTTACGATGACCTGTCTAAACAGGCTGTTGCTTATCGTCAGATCTCCCTGCTGCTCCGTCGTCCGCCAGGACGTGAAGCCTTCCCGGGCGACGTATTCTACCTCCACTCTCGTCTGCTGGAGCGTGCTGCGCGTGTTAACGCCGAATACGTTGAAGCTTTCACCAAAGGTGAAGTGAAAGGGAAAACCGGTTCTCTGACTGCGCTGCCGATTATCGAAACGCAGGCGGGCGACGTTTCCGCATTCGTTCCGACCAACGTAATCTCCATTACCGATGGTCAGATCTTCCTGGAAACCAACCTGTTTAACGCCGGTATTCGTCCTGCGGTTAACCCGGGTATCTCCGTATCCCGTGTTGGTGGTGCAGCGCAGACCAAGATCATGAAGAAACTGTCCGGTGGTATCCGTACCGCACTGGCGCAGTATCGTGAACTGGCAGCGTTCTCCCAGTTTGCATCCGACCTTGACGATGCAACCCGCAAACAGCTGGACCACGGTCAGAAAGTGACCGAACTGCTGAAACAGAAACAGTATGCGCCGATGTCCGTTGCGCAGCAGTCTCTGGTTCTGTTCGCAGCAGAACGTGGTTACCTGGCTGATGTAGAACTGGCGAAAATCGGTAGCTTCGAAGCCGCTCTGCTGGCTTACGTCGACCGTGATCACGCTCCGCTGATGCAAGAGATTAACCAGTCCGGTGGCTATAACGACGAAATCGAAGGCAAGCTGAAAGGCATCCTCGATTCCTTCAAAGCAACCCAGTCCTGGTAACGTCTGGCGGTCTGTCTTAGGGCAGGCCGCAAGGCATTGAGGAGAAGCTCATGGCCGGCGCAAAAGAGATACGTAGTAAGATCGCAAGCGTCCAGAACACGCAAAAGATCACTAAAGCGATGGAGATGGTCGCCGCTTCCAAAATGCGTAAATCGCAGGAGCGCATGGCGGCCAGCCGTCCTTACGCAGATACTATGCGCAAAGTGATTGGTCACCTTGCGAACGGTAATCTGGAATATAAGCACCCTTACCTGGAAGAACGCGACGTTAAGCGCGTGGGCTACCTGGTGGTGTCGACCGACCGTGGTCTGTGCGGCGGCTTGAACATTAACCTGTTCAAGAAACTGCTGGCGGAAATGAAAGCATGGTCCGATAAAGGCGTTCAGTGCGACCTCGCAATGATCGGCTCTAAAGGCGTCTCTTTCTTTAACGCCGTTGGCGGTAACGTGGTTGCACAGGTGACTGGTATGGGGGATAACCCCTCCCTGTCCGAACTGATCGGCCCGGTAAAAGTGATGTTGCAGGCCTATGATGAAGGCCGTCTGGACAAGCTGTACGTTGTCAGCAACAAATTTATTAACACCATGTCTCAGGTTCCGACGATCACTCAACTGCTGCCGTTACCGGCATCAGAAGACGCTGATCTGAAACGTAAATCCTGGGATTACCTGTACGAACCCGATCCGAAAGCGCTGCTGGATACCCTCCTGCGTCGTTATGTCGAATCTCAGGTCTATCAGGGCGTGGTAGAAAACCTGGCCAGCGAGCAGGCCGCACGTATGGTGGCGATGAAAGCCGCGACCGACAATGGCGGCAGCCTGATTAAAGAGCTGCAGTTGGTATACAACAAAGCTCGACAGGCCAGCATTACTCAGGAACTCACCGAGATCGTCGGTGGTGCATCCGCGGTATAACCAGGTTAATTCGTAGAGGATTCAAGATGGCTACTGGAAAAATTGTCCAGGTAATCGGCGCCGTAGTTGACGTCGAATTCCCTCAGGATGCCGTACCGCGCGTGTACGAAGCTCTTGAGGTGCAGAATGGTAAAGAAGTTCTGGTGCTGGAAGTTCAGCAGCAGCTCGGCGGCGGTATCGTTCGTACCATCGCCATGGGTTCTTCCGATGGTCTTCGCCGCGGTCTGGAAGTAAAAGACCTCGAGCACCCAATCGAAGTCCCGGTAGGTAAAGCAACACTGGGTCGTATCATGAACGTACTGGGTCAGCCGGTCGACATGAAAGGCGATATCGGTGAAGAAGAGCGTTGGGCTATCCACCGTGCAGCACCTTCCTATGAAGAGCTGTCCAGCTCTCAGGAACTGCTGGAAACCGGTATCAAAGTTATCGACCTGATGTGTCCGTTCGCGAAGGGCGGTAAAGTTGGTCTGTTCGGTGGTGCGGGTGTAGGTAAAACCGTAAACATGATGGAGCTGATCCGTAACATCGCGATCGAGCACTCCGGTTACTCTGTGTTTGCGGGCGTCGGTGAGCGTACTCGTGAGGGTAACGACTTCTACCACGAAATGACCGACTCCAACGTTATCGATAAAGTATCCCTGGTTTACGGCCAGATGAACGAGCCGCCGGGAAACCGTCTGCGCGTTGCACTGACCGGCCTGACCATGGCTGAGAAATTCCGTGACGAAGGTCGTGACGTTCTGCTGTTCGTCGATAACATCTATCGTTACACCCTGGCCGGTACTGAAGTATCCGCACTGCTGGGTCGTATGCCTTCAGCGGTAGGTTATCAGCCGACTCTGGCGGAAGAGATGGGCGTTCTGCAGGAACGTATCACCTCCACCAAAACCGGTTCTATCACCTCCGTACAGGCGGTATACGTACCGGCGGATGACTTAACTGACCCATCCCCAGCCACTACCTTTGCTCACTTAGATGCAACCGTAGTACTGAGCCGTCAGATCGCTTCCCTGGGTATCTACCCGGCCGTTGACCCGCTGGACTCCACCAGCCGTCAGCTGGATCCGCTGGTTGTTGGTCAGGAACACTACGACACCGCGCGTGGCGTTCAGTCCATCCTGCAGCGTTATCAGGAACTGAAAGACATCATCGCCATCCTCGGTATGGACGAACTGTCTGAAGAAGACAAACTGGTGGTAGCTCGCGCACGTAAGATCCAGCGCTTCCTGTCCCAGCCGTTCTTCGTAGCAGAAGTCTTTACCGGTTCTCCGGGCAAATACGTGGCGCTGAAAGACACTATCCGTGGCTTTAAAGGCATCATGGAAGGCGAATACGATCACCTGCCAGAGCAGGCGTTCTACATGGTCGGTTCCATCGACGAAGCCGTGGAAAAAGCCAAAAAACTTTAACGCCTTAATCGGAGGGTGATATGGCAATGACTTACCACCTGGACGTCGTCAGCGCAGAGTTACAAATGTTCTCTGGTCTGGTCGAAAAAATCCAGGTAACGGGTAGCGAAGGTGAACTGGGTATTTACCCGGGACACGCGCCGCTGCTCACCGCCATTAAGCCTGGTATGATTCGCATCGTTAAACAGCACGGTCATGAAGAGTTTATCTATCTGTCTGGCGGCATTCTTGAAGTGCAGCCTGGCAGCGTGACCGTTCTGGCGGATACCGCAATTCGCGGTCAGGACCTCGACGAAGCGCGAGCGCTGGAAGCGAAACGCAAAGCCGAAGAGCACATTAAGAGCTCCCACGGCGATGTGGATTACGCTCAGGCGTCTGCGGAACTGGCCAAAGCGATCGCTAAACTGCGCGTTATCGAGTTGACCAAAAAAGCGATGTAACACCGGCTTGAACGTAAAAAGCCAGTCTGGTTTCCAGGCTGGCTTTTTTTATGGCCAGCGGCTGGCGAGCGGGTAAAGTGAAAACAGGATCCACCCTTAATTGTTATTGATTAGTTAAATGATGAGGCGTAGACTCTATTTTGTGATGTATGTCACATAAAAGAACGTTATCAAACTGCACCTGCGTCAGGAAATCATCATGAAACTGTTCCATAAAATCATCGCCAAATTCAGCGTACTGAGCTTCTAAGCCACGCGCTATTCCCCGGCTTGCACGACGTATCGCCCATCAAAACGACAACACTGGCGATGTGAAACCGGTAAATGAAGGTCACCTGACGGTGGCCTTTTGTATTTTATTGATGCCACCAATCACTTCAGCTCTCCTCTGCCTGCGGCTGATTTCCACTCAGTCGGCTCATATCCTGTTGATCTCCGCCAATAGGGCCGCGCTCTGCCGCTTTATTCAGGTGGCGAAAAAACAGCAAAAGCAGTGAGATAGTCAATGATTACCCTCCCCACCCTCCTTTTTCAGCGTTAAACTGATTTGCAGTGGTCAAAAATAGCGTCATAAAATGGTGTATAACCGCGAGCCTGGACGTTTTCTCCACGTCTCGTTTTATGATGAAAAATATGTAGAAATTTCAACGTGAAAGGCTTTTACTTTCCGTTCTAACTACCGTCAGGATGAGTATGTCAAATAGTGCGATGAGCGTGGTTATCCTTGCCGCAGGCAAAGGGACCCGCATGTATTCCGATCTTCCTAAGGTGCTGCATACCCTGGCCGGGAAGCCTATGGTGCAGCATGTCATTGATGCCGCTAACGATTTAGGCGCATGTGCGGTGCATCTGGTGTACGGTCACGGTGGCGATCTGCTGCGTCAGACCCTCCATGAAGACAACCTGAATTGGGTGCTGCAGGCCGAGCAGCTCGGAACCGGACACGCCATGCAGCAGGCAGCACCCTTCTTCAATGATGATGAAGACATCCTGATGCTCTATGGCGACGTGCCGCTGATTTCCGTTGAGACGCTACAGCGCCTGCGCGCCGCGAAACCACAGGGTGGTATTGGTCTGCTGACGGTGAAGTTGGATGACCCAACGGGCTACGGCCGCATTACCCGTGAAAATGGCCAGGTGACTGGCATCGTTGAGCACAAAGATGCCAGCGAGGCGCAGCGCCAGATCCAGGAAATCAACACCGGGATCCTGATCGCCGGCGGAGCAGACCTCAAGCGCTGGCTGGCGAAGCTCACCAATAACAACGCTCAGGGCGAATACTACATCACCGATATCATCGCCATGGCGTATCAGGAAGGGCACGAGATCGTCGCGGTGCATCCGCAGCGCCTGAGCGAAGTCGAAGGCGTCAACAATCGCCTGCAGCTTGCGCGCCTGGAGCGCGTTTACCAGGCTGAGCAGGCAGAAAAATTACTGCTGGCGGGCGTGATGCTGCGCGATCCGGCGCGTTTCGATCTGCGCGGTACGCTGCAGCACGGGCGCGATGTGGAGATCGATACTAACGTTATTCTGGAAGGCAATGTGGTGCTGGGCGATCGTGTGAAAATCGGCGCCGGCTGCGTGATCAAAAATAGCACCATCGGCGATGACTGCGAAATTAGCCCCTATAGCGTGGTGGAAGATGCCCTGCTGCAGGCTGCCTGCACCATCGGCCCATTTGCCCGTCTGCGCCCGGGCGCCGAACTGCTGGAAGGCGCCCACGTTGGCAACTTCGTGGAAATGAAAAAAGCGCGTCTCGGGAAAGGCTCCAAGGCGGGTCATCTGACCTATCTGGGCGATGCGGAGATCGGTGATAACGTCAATATCGGCGCCGGCACCATCACCTGCAACTACGATGGCGCGAATAAACACAAAACGATTATTGGCGATGATGTCTTTGTCGGCTCGGATACCCAGCTGGTGGCGCCAGTCACGGTAGGCAACGGTGTTACTATCGCCGCCGGGACCACCGTTACGCGCAATATCGCCGATAACGAACTGGTGTTGAGCCGCGTACCGCAGGTCCACAAGCAGGGCTGGCAGCGTCCGGTGAAGAAGAAATAATTTGGATTGTCGCCGGGGAAATATGCCCGGCGAACCAGGATGAGAGGGTCAATATAGACCCCCGTCCGCAGGCAGTACCATAACAATAACCCCACTCTCTACAAGGCTCGGGGCGCCCGGAAAACGGGCAAATACAGGTCAGCGACAACGCATGGCATATCGCCATTATCAGGAAATTTAACTATGTGTGGAATTGTTGGCGCAGTCGCGCAGCGTGATATTGCTGAAATCCTTCTCGAAGGTTTACGTCGTCTGGAATACCGTGGGTATGACTCTGCCGGTCTGGCGGTGGTCGACAGCGAAGGTCATATGACCCGCGTGCGTCGCCTGGGTAAAGTTCAGATGCTGGCTCAGGCGGTAGAAGAGCAACCGTTACATGGTGGTACCGGGATCGCCCATACTCGCTGGGCGACGCACGGCGAACCGTCTGAGAGCAATGCGCATCCGCATGTTTCTGAACACATTGTGGTGGTCCATAACGGGATCATCGAGAACCATGAGCCGCTGCGTGCCCTGCTGCAGTCTCGCGGCTATGTCTTCGTCACCGAGACCGATACCGAAGTTATCGCCCATCTGGTGCACTGGGAACTGGAACAAGGCGGTACCTTGCGTGAAGCCGTGCTGCGCGCTATTCCGCAGCTGCGCGGCGCCTACGGTACGGTGATCATGGATACCCGTGACCCGGGAACCCTGCTGGCGGCCCGCTCCGGTAGCCCGCTGGTGATTGGCCTGGGAATGGGCGAAAACTTTATCGCTTCCGACCAGCTGGCATTGCTGCCAGTGACCCGCCGCTTTATCTTCCTCGAAGAGGGCGATATTGCCGAAGTCACTCGCCGCTCGGTGGTGATTTTCGATAAATCCGGCGCGGAAGCGAAGCGCCAGGAGATCGAATCTAATCTGCAGTATGACGCTGGCGATAAAGGTATCTACCGCCACTATATGCAGAAAGAGATTTACGAACAGCCGAACGCGATTAAAAACACCCTGACCGGGCGCATCAGCCACGGCGAAGTGGATCTCAGCGAGCTGGGGCCGAATGCCAATGAAATGCTGGCTCAGGTTGAACATATTCAGATTGTTGCCTGCGGGACTTCCTATAACTCCGGGATGGTCTCCCGTTACTGGTTCGAAGCATTAGCCGGCGTCCCGTGCGATGTGGAAATCGCCTCGGAATTCCGCTATCGCAAGTCCGCGGTGCGTCGCAACAGTCTGATGATCACCCTCTCCCAGTCGGGTGAAACCGCCGATACCCTGGCGGCGCTGCGCCTCTCTAAAGAGCTGGGCTATCTCGGCTCGCTGGCCATCTGTAACGTGGCGGGTTCGTCACTGGTGCGTGAGTCCGATCTGGCGCTGATGACCAAAGCCGGTACTGAAATCGGCGTGGCCTCAACTAAAGCCTTTACCACTCAGCTGACCGTGCTGTTGATGCTGGTGGCGAAACTGGCGCGTCTGAAAGGTCAGGATGCGGCGATTGAGCACGATATCGTGCACGGTCTGCAGGCGCTGCCGAACCGTATCGAGCAGATGCTCTCCCAGGACAAGCGTATTGAACAGCTGGCAGAGCGTTTCTCTGATAAGCACCATGCGCTGTTCCTCGGCCGCGGCGATCAGTACCCGATCGCCATGGAAGGAGCGCTGAAGCTGAAAGAGATCTCCTACATTCACGCGGAAGCCTATGCGGCAGGTGAGCTGAAACATGGCCCGCTGGCGCTGATTGATGCGGAAATGCCGGTGATTGTGGTGGCGCCGAACAACGAGCTGCTGGAAAAACTGAAATCCAACATCGAAGAGGTTCGTGCCCGCGGCGGCGAGCTGTACGTCTTCGCCGACGGTGACGCCGGCTTCAACGGTAGCGATAACATGCACATCATTGAGATGCCGCATGTCGAAGAGATGATCGCCCCTATCTTCTATACGGTACCGCTGCAGCTGTTGGCTTATCACGTCGCGCTGATCAAAGGCACTGACGTTGACCAGCCGCGTAACCTGGCGAAATCGGTGACTGTGGAGTAAAGCATCATATCTTGCAAAGGGCTGCCGGCGGCAGCCCTTTTTATTTTCACCTGCTGTTCATCACCGAACTTGCGCGAAATATTTTGGCTGGCGGTAGATGACAAACGATCGTTTTGCGGTTCGATTTTTCTGTCATAAAAAGAAAATTATTCTGTCATTGCACGGTCATGATTACAGATAACCATCTGAGTTATATGACTATTATTTGCTATAAAATCCCTTCTTTCGACATGTCATAAAACTGTCATAATTCGTACATTTTACTGTCACCTCTTTGACCTATTTTGCTCACCATAGCCTCGAAACAATGATTTACGAATCCCAGCAGGAGACATTATGAACGTTATGCGTACCACCGTCGCAACAGTTGTCGCCGCGACCTTATCGATGAGCGCTTTCTCTGCCTTCGCAGCAGCAAGCCTGACTGGCGCAGGCGCAACTTTCCCTGCGCCGGTGTATGCCAAATGGGCTGACACCTATCAGAAAGAAACGGGCAATAAAGTGAACTACCAGGGCATTGGTTCCTCTGGTGGCGTTAAGCAGATTATTGCTAACACCGTTGATTTCGGTGCTTCTGATGCTCCGCTGGCTGATGACAAACTGACTCAGGAAGGGCTGTTCCAGTTCCCCACCGTAATTGGCGGCGTGGTGCTGGCGGTTAACCTGCCTGGCGTGAAATCCGGCGAACTGGTGCTGGATGGCAAAACCCTCGGTGATATCTATCTGGGTAAAATTAAAAAATGGGATGACGAAGCGATCGCTAAACTCAACCCGGGCCTGAAGCTGCCTTCACAGAACATTGCCGTGGTTCGCCGCGCTGATGGTTCCGGTACCTCCTTCGTCTTCACCAGCTACCTGTCCAAGGTGAATGAAGAGTGGAAATCGAAAATCGGTGCAGGTTCTACCGTAAACTGGCCAACCGGACTGGGCGGCAAAGGTAACGACGGTATCGCCGCCTTTGTTCAGCGTCTGCCGGGCTCTATTGGTTACGTCGAATACGCTTACGCCAAGCAAAACAACCTCGCGTACACCAAGCTGGTGTCCGCTGGTGGCAAGCCGGTTAGCCCGACTGAAGATAACTTCGCTAACGCCGCGAAAGGCGTTGACTGGAGCAAGTCCTTCGCACAGGACCTGACCAACCAGAAAGGTGAAAATGCATGGCCGATCACCTCAACCACCTTCATCCTTGTGCATAAGGCGACCAACAAGCCGGAACAGACCGCTGAAGTGTTGAAGTTCTTCGACTGGGCGTATAAAAACGGCGCGAAAGAAGCAAATGCACTGGATTACGCGACGCTGCCGGAAAGCGTGGTAGAGCAGGTTCGTGCAGCATGGAAAACCAACGTCAAAGACAGCAGCGGTAAAGCGCTGTACTAACAGTAGATTTTTGACGAAGATGGCGGGGGCGTTCAGGCGCTGCCCGCCCTACGGTTCAGACTGTAGGCCCGGGAGCGAACGCCACCGGGCATTTATTCGAACAAGTTTTAATACGTAAAGAGTAATCTATGGCTGCAACCAAGCCTGCATTTACCCCTCCGGGGAAAAAGGGTGACATGATTTTCAGTGCGCTGGTAAAACTGGCTGCGCTGATTGTCCTGTTGATGCTGGGCGGCATCATCGTTTCCCTGATCATCTCTTCCTGGCCGAGCATTCAAAAGTTTGGCTTTGCCTTTTTGTGGACCAAGGAGTGGGATGCGCCAAACGAAATCTTCGGCGCGCTGGTACCGATTTACGGAACCCTGGTCACCTCCTTTATCGCGCTGCTGATTGCCGTCCCGGTGAGTTTTGGCATCGCGCTGTTTCTGACCGAACTTTCCCCGGCCTGGCTCAAGCGCCCGCTGGGTATTGCGATTGAGCTGCTGGCGGCAATCCCGAGTATCGTATACGGCATGTGGGGCCTGTTTATTTTCGCCCCGCTGTTTGCGACTTACTTCCAGGAGCCGGTCGGCAACGTCCTGTCAACGATCCCGTTCGTCGGTGCGCTGTTTGCCGGTCCGGCGTTTGGTATCGGTATCCTGGCCGCTGGCATCATTCTGGCCATCATGATCATCCCTTATATCGCCGCGGTCATGCGTGATGTTTTCGAACAGACGCCGGTGATGATGAAAGAGTCGGCCTATGGCATCGGCTGCACCACCTGGGAAGTTATCTGGCGCATTGTCTTACCGTTCACCAAGAATGGGGTGATCGGCGGGGTGATGCTCGGTCTGGGCCGCGCGCTGGGTGAAACCATGGCGGTCACTTTTATCATCGGCAACACCTACCAGCTCGACAGCATCTCGTTGTATATGCCAGGGAACAGCATTACTTCCGCGCTGGCTAATGAGTTCGCCGAAGCGGAAACCGGACTGCACGTGGCGGCGCTGATGGAGCTGGGCCTGATCCTGTTCGTTATCACCTTTATCGTTCTGGCCGCGTCTAAGTTCATGATTATGCGCCTCGCGAAGAATGAGGGGGCACGCTAATGGCGACCATTGAATTGCAAACCACTACCGAGCTGGCGGAGTCCCGTCGCAAGATGCAGGCCAAACGCCGCATGAAGAACCGTATCGCTCTGGCGCTGTCCATAGCGACCATGGCGTTTGGTTTGTTCTGGCTTATCTGGATCCTGATGGCGACGATAACCCGCGGTTTCGATGGCATGAGTCTGGCGCTGTTCACCGAAATGACGCCGCCGCCGAACACGGCAGGCGGTGGCCTGGCCAACGCCCTCGCCGGCAGCGGCCTGCTGATCCTGTGGGCGACCGTCTTTGGTACGCCGCTGGGGATCATGGCGGGTATCTATCTGGCGGAGTACGGCCGCAAGTCGGTACTGGCGGAAATCATCCGTTTTATCAACGATATTCTGCTTTCCGCGCCGTCTATCGTGGTCGGCCTGTTCGTCTACACCATCGTGGTGGCGCAGATGCAACACTTCTCGGGCTGGGCGGGCGTTATCGCGCTGGCGCTGCTGCAGGTGCCTATCGTTATTCGTACCACCGAAAATATGCTGAAGCTGGTGCCGGATAGCCTGCGTGAAGCGGCCTATGCGCTGGGGACGCCGAAGTGGAAGATGATCTCGGCGATTACCCTGAAAGCGTCCGTCTCGGGGATTATGACCGGGATCCTGCTGGCAATCGCTCGTATTGCCGGGGAAACGGCTCCCCTGCTGTTCACCGCGCTCTCCAACCAGTTCTGGAGCACCGACATGATGCAGCCGATTGCCAACCTGCCGGTGACCATTTTCAAATTTGCCATGAGTCCGTTTGCGGAGTGGCAGCAACTGGCATGGGCCGGGGTATTGATTATCACCCTGTGCGTCTTGCTGCTGAACATCCTGGCGCGCGTTATCTTCGCCAAGAAGAAACACGGTTAATTTTTTGCGGCGCAGCGGCTGCTGCGCTGAATGAGGAAGAGATTGAGATGAGTATGGTGAATACAGCTCCGGGTAAGATTTCAGTTCGTAACCTGAACTTCTACTACGGCAAATTCCATGCCCTGAAGAACATCAACCTGGATATCACCAAAAACCAGGTGACGGCGTTTATCGGTCCGTCAGGCTGCGGTAAATCCACCCTGCTGCGCACGTTCAACAAAATGTTTGAACTGTATCCGGAGCAGCGCGCGGAAGGCGAGATCCTGCTGGATGGCGATAATATTCTGACCAACACCCAGGATATCGCCCTGCTACGCGCCAAGGTTGGCATGGTATTCCAGAAACCGACGCCGTTCCCGATGTCCATTTATGACAATATCGCCTTCGGCGTGCGCCTGTTTGAAAAGCTGTCCCGTGCCGATATGGACGAGCGCGTGCAGTGGGCGCTGACCAAAGCCGCATTATGGAACGAAACCAAAGATAAACTGCACCAGAGCGGGTATTCTCTCTCCGGTGGCCAGCAACAGCGCCTGTGCATCGCGCGCGGTATCGCGATCCGTCCGGAAGTCCTGCTGCTTGATGAGCCCTGCTCCGCGCTGGACCCGATCTCCACCGGGCGTATCGAAGAGCTGATCACCGAGCTGAAACAGGACTACACCGTCGTTATCGTGACTCACAACATGCAGCAGGCTGCGCGTTGCTCCGACCATACGGCATTTATGTATCTTGGCGAGCTGATTGAGTTCAGCAACACGGACGACCTGTTCACCAAGCCCGCGAAGAAACAAACTGAAGATTATATTACTGGCCGCTACGGTTGATTTGCCCTTGTGCTTTCAGGCTCTCACCAGTTGGGCAATCAGGAGACACCATGGACAACCTAAATCTTAACAAACATATATCCGGCCAGTTCAACGCTGAACTGGAGTACATCCGCACCCAGGTGATGACCATGGGTGGGCTGGTGGAGCAGCAGCTTTCTGATGCGATCACCGCGATGCATAATCAGGACAGCGATCTGGCGAAACGCGTCATCGACGGCGACAAGCAGGTCAACATGATGGAAGTGGCGATCGACGAGGCCTGCGTGCGCATCATCGCCAAGCGCCAGCCGACCGCCAGCGACCTGCGCCTGGTGATGGCGATCATCAAGACTATCGCTGAGCTGGAACGCATCGGCGACGTGGCGGATAAAATCTGCCGCACCGCGCTGGAGAAGTTTTCCCAGCAGCATCAGCCGCTGCTGGTGAGCCTCGAATCGCTGGGCCGTCACACGGTGCAGATGCTGCATGACGTGCTGGATGCGTTTGCGCGTATGGATCTCGACGAAGCGGTACGTATTTATCGCGAAGATAAGAAAGTCGACCAGGAGTATGAAGGCATCGTGCGCCAGCTGATGACCTACATGATGGAAGACTCGCGCACTATCCCGAGCGTCCTGACCGCGCTGTTCTGCGCGCGTTCGATCGAGCGCATCGGCGACCGCTGCCAGAATATCTGCGAATATATTTTCTACTTCGTCAAAGGTCAGGATTTCCGTCACGTTGGCGGCGATGAGCTTGATAAACTGCTCGCCGGCAAAGATCCGAAAGAGTAATAATCATTCTGTCTAATTCTGGTAAATGGATTTATCAGGATTAGATATAATTTTTCCCGCGGCAGCGAGATTGCTGAGATTATCGTCACAATTAACCGGCTGCCCATTTGAGTTCTTCATTTTATCGCGTAACAATTAACGCCCACTCCTGAGCTTAAACGCTCAGGGTGGTTTAACCGGATTGTGACTGCGACAGCAGGCAAAACCTGATATTGCCCCTACGGCGGCGGTATCAGGTTTTTTTGTTTTATGCGGGCCAATAATGGCTGAATGAGGGTTGCTACCGCGATGCGCGGGCAAAACCTGAAGAGGATTATCTGTTAAGGCAGATCGTCTTCTTCAGGTTTTTTTTTGCTTTTGTCTAACCGCAAAAATAACAGCCGCCGCGACCTCAAACGGTATGGATACGGCTATTCGAACCTGCGCGGGATGCTTGTTGCTGTCGTGTTTTATTTACGCCAATACTTATATAAGGGAATATTATGATGAGAAAAACCAGGATCGCTCCGGCGATGGTATTGCTGGCACCGCTTTGTTATTCCACCACTCTGATAGCGAGCCCGTTGACGGTGGAGCAACGGCTTGAGCTGCTGGAAAAAGCGCTCAAAGACACGCAAAAAGAACTCAAAAAATATCAGGACCAGGAGAGAAAAAGAGACCAGATTTGGGCCTCATGGTCTCCGCCAGCAGAAGGTCAGAAGCGCAAGACCGGGGTGGCGACCGCCGGGCCGAAAACAGCGGTGAAACCGGACGCGGTGCTGGTCAAAAATCAACAACCAGCCACGGACGGCGCGCCAGCCTATAGCGCGATGACGCTGAAAGATTTTAGCACGTTCGTGAAAGATGAAATTGGCTTTAGCTATAACGGCTACTTCCGTTCCGGATGGGGTACCGCCTCGCACGGCTCGCCAAAATCGTGGGCGATTGGCTCGCTTGGCCGCCTGGGCAATGAATATTCCGGCTGGTTCGATCTGCAGCTGAAGCAGCGGGTGTTTCAGGAAGGCGATAAACGCGTTGATGCCATCGTGATGCTCGACGGTAACGTCGGCCAGCAGTATTCCGCTGGCTGGTTTGGTGACAACGCTGGCGGCGAAAACTACATCCAGTTCTCGGATATGTACGTTAACACCAAAGGGTTCCTGCCGTTTGCCCCGGAAGCCGATTTCTGGGTCGGCAAACACGGGGCGCCAAAAATCGAAATCCAGATGCTGGACTGGAAAACGCAGAGAACCGATGCGGCGGCCGGCGTGGGGCTGGAAAACTGGCAGGTGGGCGCCGGGAAATTCGATATCGCATTGGTCCGAGAAGATGTCGATGATTACGACCGTTCTTTGAGCAATAAGCAGCAAATTAACACCAACACCCTGGACGTCCGCTACAAAGCGATTCCGCTGTGGGATAAAGCCAGCCTGATGGTCAGCGGGCGCTATGTCGCTGCCAACCAAAGTTCCTCGGAGAAATATAAAGAGGGCAATGAAGGTTATTATCCGTGGAAAGATACCTGGATGGCAGGCACCTCGTTAACGCAGAAATGGGCTAACGGCGGCTTTAACGAATTCTCTTTCTTACTGGCGAATAATTCTATTGCCAGCAGCTTCTCGCGCTATGCCGGATCCAGCCCCTATACCACTTTTAACGGCCGCTATTATGGCGATCATACCAATGGCACCGCGGTGCGCTTAACCTCGCAGGGAGAAACCTATTTACGCGATGACATTATTATGGCGAATGCCATCGTCTACTCCTTTGGTAACGACGTCTATAGCTACGAGACCGGGGCCCACTCCGATTTTGAATCCATTCGCACGGTCCTGCGACCGGCTTATATCTGGGATAAATATAACCAGACCGGCGTCGAGCTGGGATACTTCAAACAGCAAAACAAAGATGTTACCGGCAAGAAATATAACGAGTCCGGCTACAAGACCACGCTGTTCCATACCTTCAAAGTCAATACCAGTATGCTGACCTCGCGCCCGGAAATTCGCTTCTATGCCACCTATATTAAAGCGAAGGATATCGACCTGGATAAGGCAGCGAATAATACCACCAGCATTTTTGAAGACGGTAAAAACGATCAGTTTGCCGTGGGGGCGCAGGCGGAAATCTGGTGGTAAGACGATAACAGAACGGACACAACGGAAGAGGAATAACGATGAAACGACATGCAATTTATTTCGCACTGGCGCTGGCGGGCGCGGCGTTTACCCTCCAGGCGGCGCCATTACCCGCGATGCCGGATCCCACCCTGCCGGTGAGCCACTTTATTACCCAGGTTAACGCGGATAAGAGTATCACTTATCGCCTGTTTGCTCCCGATGCCCGGCGGGTCTCGGTAGTGACCGGCGCCACGCCGGACTCCTTTGTCTCACACGACATGACCAAAGAGGCTCAGGGGGTGTGGACATGGAAAAGTGAGCCGATGAAACCCAATCTCTATGAATACTATTTCGATGTGGATGGCTTCCGCTCGGTGGATACCGGCAGTCGCTATCAGAAGCCGCAGCGCCAGGTGAATACCAGCTTGATTCTGGTACCTGGTAGTATTCTCGACGATCGGGCGGTCGCGCATGGCGATCTGCGCACCCTCACTTATCACTCGAAGGCACTGAACGCCGAACGTCGTCTCTATGTCTGGACGCCGCCGGGCTATAGCGGAACCGGCGATCCGCTGCCAGTGCTCTATTTCTATCATGGCTTTGGCGACAGCGGTCTGTCGGCCATCGATCAGGGGCGTATCCCGCAGATCATGGATAACCTGCTGGCGGAGGGCAAAATCAAGCCGATGCTGGTGGTGGTCCCGGATACCGAAACCGACACCCCGGAAGCGGTCGCGGAAAACTTCCCGCCGCAGGAGCGGCGCAAAAACTTCTATCCGCTCAATGCACAGGCGGCGGATAACGAGTTGATGCAGGATATTATTCCGCTGATCGATACCCGGTTTAACGCGCGTAAAGATGCCGATGGCCGGGCGCTGGCTGGCCTGTCACAGGGCGGTTATCAGGCGCTGGTTTCCGGAATGAACCATCTGGATAGTTTTGGCTGGCTTGCCACCTTTAGCGGTGTCACGACCACCACGGTGCCGAATGCCGGCGTGGAAGCGCAGCTGAAGCATCCTGACGCGATCAATAAGCAACTGCGTAACTTTACCGTGGTCGTCGGGGAAAAAGATTCCGTAACCGGTAAAGACATCGCTGGTCTGAAAAGCGAGCTGGAAAAACAGAAGATCAACTTCGACTATCACTCGTATCCCGGCCTGAACCATGAAATGGACGTCTGGCGCCCGGCCTACGCCGAGTTTGTGCAGAAACTGTTTAAATAACCGTTAGGGGGCCTTCAGCCCCCGTTTTGTGCTTGTGAAGGACGACAAGATGAAAATGATTGTGACTGAAGATTATGAAGAGATGAGCCTGGTCGCCAGCCATCATGTTCTGGGCTATATCACGGCGCCGCGGCGGGTGAATCTCGCCGTGACGGCCGGCAGCACGCCAAAGCGGATGTATGAGCATCTAACCGCCGCCGTGAAAGGCAAAGCATTCTATGATCGGGTGCACTATTACAACTTCGATGAGATACCCTTTCGCGGCCAGTCGCGAGAAGGCGTCACGATATCTAATCTGCGCCAGCTGTTTTTTACCCCGGCGCAGATCAAAGAAGAGAACATTCACAAGCTGACGCTGGACAACGCCGCTCAGCACGATCGCCAGCTGGAAGAGGCTGGTGGCCTTGACCTGATGGTGCTGGGGCTGGGGGCCGACGGCCATTTTTGCGGCAACCTGCCGAATACCACCCGCTTTCATGATCAGACGGTTGAAGTGCCGATTCATGGGGAAATGATTGATATTGTCGCTAACGGCGAGATGGGTGGGGATTTTTCCGTCGTGCCCGATAGCTATGTCACCATGGGGCCGAGAAGCGTGATGGCGGCAAAAAATCTGCTGTTGATCGTGAGCGGCGCGGCGAAGGCGCAAGTCCTTAAGCAGGTGGTTGAAGGCCCGGTCAGCGAGCAGGTGCCGGCGTCGGTGCTCAAATTACACCCTTCACTGGTGATTATTGCCGATAAGGCGGCAGTCACTGAATTGCAGCCATAACCAGTCGCTGGTTCTATTCCCCGCTTGCGCAGACGCTTAGCGGGGCTACATCGATGCCAATGTGCCGCTCACCAGGCCCTTAACGCGTGATATCCCAGCCGCGCGCTTGCCACAATGCCGGCAGCTCTGCCAGATCGGTAAAGGTGGTCACTTTGGGATGAACGATCGGCTGGTTGTGCGGATCCGCGCAGAAATAAAACACCTCCATACCGGCGGCAATCCCCGACTGAGCACCGGCGCTGGAGTCATCCACCAGGATACAGTTTTCGGCTTTTACCTGCATGGCCTCTGCCGCATGAAACATCAGCGCCGGGTCAGGCTTCCAGCGCTGAATATCGTAGCCGCTGTACAAGCGGTCAGCGAAATGGTGCAGCAGGCCGGTGCGGCCAAGAGAGTGCTGCATTTTACTGACCGGGCCATTGGAAACCACGCACATCGGGACGCTTACCGCATCCAGCAGCGCCTGGGCTCCGGCAATCACCTCCAGTTCGCTATCAAACAGGCGAGCGACCTCCGCACGGTAAATGGGCTCCAGCGTCGCTTTTTGCAGGTTAACGCCATGCTCAGCGTTGATAGTGTCGATAATTTCGTACAGCTTCACCCCTTTGAAGCGCTTAAAAATCTCGGCAAGGTCCAGCGTAATGCCGAATTCCTGGAACATGTGAACGTAGGCGCGGGAGCAAATCACCTCACTGTCGACCAGTGTGCCGTCACAGTCAAAAAATACTGCTTCTGGTTGAGTCATAGTCTTTCCGTATTAACAAGTTTAACGTTTTCGTCATGCCCAATGCCGCGACGCAATCGTTGCCGTATAAGCAAAATAAATGAAAAAAATTACCATACAACTGCGCCGGGTGCCCTGTTTTGGTATAGGATAGCCTCGAATTTTCCCTCCTTTACGTTCGGAAACCGATAATGAGTCAACAACAAACCAGCCAGTCTTCTGGCCAGGGTCTGCTGGAGCGCGTATTTAAGCTGCGCGAGCACGGCACCACAGTGCGTACGGAAGCGATCGCCGGTTTCACCACGTTCCTGACGATGGTGTATATCGTTTTTGTTAACCCACAAATTCTTGGCGTAGCGGGCATGGATACCAGCGCCGTGTTTGTGACTACCTGTCTGATTGCTGCGTTCGGCAGTATCCTGATGGGTCTGTTCGCGAACCTGCCGGTGGCTCTTGCGCCGGCGATGGGTCTGAACGCCTTCTTCGCCTTTGTGGTGGTACAGGCGATGGGCCTGCCGTGGCAGGTAGGCATGGGCGCGATTTTCTGGGGCGCCGTCGGTCTGCTGCTGCTGACGATTTTCCGTGTACGCTACTGGATGATCGCCAATATTCCGGTGAGCCTGCGCGTCGGTATCACCAGCGGTATCGGCCTGTTTATCGGCATGATGGGTCTGAAAAATGCCGGGGTTATCGTCGCTAATCCGGAAACGCTGGTCAGCATTGGTCATCTGACCTCCCACAGTGTGCTGCTGGGCATACTGGGCTTCTTTATCATCGCAATTCTGGCATCACGTAACATTCATGCCGCGGTCCTGGTGTCTATTGTGGTCACCACCCTGCTGGGCTGGATGCTGGGCGATGTGCACTACACCGGCATCGTCTCCGCGCCGCCGAGCGTGACGTCGGTGATTGGTCATGTCGATCTGGCGGGCTCCCTGAACCTGGGCCTGGCCGGCGTGATCTTCTCGTTTATGCTGGTCAACCTGTTTGACTCCTCCGGGACGCTGATTGGCGTTACCGATAAAGCGGGTCTGGCTGATGCACAGGGTAAATTCCCGCGCATGAAGCAAGCGCTGTTTGTCGACAGCGTCTCGTCGGTGGCGGGTTCCTTCATCGGTACTTCGTCGGTGACGGCCTATATCGAATCCTCCTCCGGCGTTTCCGTGGGCGGGCGCACCGGCCTGACCGCCGTTGTCGTTGGGATCCTGTTCCTGCTGGTTATCTTCCTGTCTCCGCTGGCGGGGATGGTTCCAGCCTATGCGGCCGCCGGCGCGCTGATTTACGTTGGCGTGCTGATGACCTCCAGCCTGGCGCGCGTGAAGTGGGATGACCTGACGGAAGCGGTACCGGCGTTTATCACCGCGGTGATGATGCCGTTTAGCTTCTCGATCACCGAAGGTATCGCCTTAGGCTTTATCTCTTACTGCGTGATGAAGATCGGAACCGGCCGCCTGCGCGAGCTCAGCCCGTGCGTGGTGATCGTCTCGCTGCTGTTTGTGCTGAAGATTGTCTTTATCGATGCACATTAATCCGCACGCATGATGAAAAAGCCCGGCATCGCTGCCGGGCTTTTTTTATGCTTTAACCCGCTGAATATAGTCGCCAAAGGCGGTCAGCTGGCCGCGCAGATGGTCGAGGGTGCTCTGATCGACTACTTCACCTGACTGCGGATCCACTTTGTTCTGGATCACACCGCCCATAAATTCCGGTTTATTCATCACCATCGCATCGAGGAAGACCAGAATCTGGCGCAGATGATACTGGCAGCGTGCGCCGCCGATGGCACCCATTGAGCTGGTCTGAATCAGTACTGGTTTGCCGGACAGCGGCTGCTCGGGCAGGCGTGACAGCCAGTCGATAGCGTTTTTCAGGCCGCCAGGCACGGAATAGTTATACTCGGGAGTGACAATCACCACGCCATCCGCCTCGCGGATCTGTTGCGCAATATCCTGCACGCTCTGTGGGAACCCCTCTTCCTCCTGAATATCAGCATCGTACAGCGGGATATCACCGATCGACGGCAGCGCGGAGATGTCCATGCCCGCGGGCGCGATGCCGGGCAGAGTGCGCGCGACCATTCCATTAAACGACCCTTTGCGCAGGCTGCCGAGTAACGTAACCACTTTTAAGGTATCTGACATGATTGCTCCTTTGTATCATGATGCCGGCAAAACCGGTCAATTGAGGGATAAGGTTTTTTCCATCGGTAAGCTGGTAAAGCGCATCAGGCGGGCCGACGGTTCGCGTGCGCGCCGCTGAGCATCCGGCAGACTATGCCATTCGCCCCCCTTAGCGTCATATTCCCAGACCTTCAGTGAGCCGATATTTGGGCTGGCGGCAATCGACCACACCAGCAGCGATTCGGCGTCACAGACGGCTTCGATCGGCTGGCTACCGGCGGTGCGCAGGCGGCCAGAGCCCGGCAGCAGCTGCGTTGATGCTTCACCGGTCAGTTTCAACACGCTTCGCCGCAGCGCCACCAGCTGGCTACGCGCTTCATCCGGGTCATGCTGAATGTTAATCCACAGATTTTCATTGTTACTGAAATTGTGCCGGTCAGCGTCGTGTCCACGCACCGTGCGCTGCAGTTCCATGTCGAGGCCACAATCCCCCTCGGTGGTCAGCGCGACGCCAACAATATTGCCAGTATAAGAGATAGAAAAGTGGGGAAGATGACGATCGCTAAAAACCGGTCTGCCATTGGCGGCGTTGACGATTTCAGGCAGCTCGCTGATGCCGTATAGCATAAACAGCAGTTCGGCGAGCAGCGAACGCGAAGCACGAAAGCGAGCCTGGCGGTATTCAGGGAGTAGACGTGCGGATTGATGACAGGCCGCCGACAAACGTGTCGATAGCGGCTCCCCGGTACTGAGTATCCCTCGTGCAAAATGCGTTGCCATACGTCGCTCCGTGAGTAATGGTCTGGTAAAAATTGCGCGCGTTATTATCGCCTGGTATTAACAGGTTTTAATGCCGAAATGCCCCGTTGAAAAGAGAATTTGTTTGAATTTTACAAATTCTTGCGCAATAAGGTGCGATGGACACGAAACAAGGCTTACAGCGTACCGGAATAGAGTTCTTTTAACGTATCTCTAAGCCAGACGAGCTTGGGGTTGTAGCTGTTGCGCTTATGCCATAGCAAGGTGAAGGGGACGCGGAGCTTTTCCAGAAGCTGAGGTTCCAGCGGCAGCGGGCGAGAGACCAGCGGTAGCTGGTGCTGCTGATTATAGTGCTGGCAGTAGCGCGGCGCGGTGGCCAGCATGGTGTGCTGCGGCTGAGCGGCCATAAAGAGCGATTGTTCAAACCCCGGCACGGTCAGCGCCACGTTACGCTTATACCCCAGCTCCTGCAGCACATCGTCCAGTGCCCAGGTATCGCTCTGTTCCCAGCAGATAGTGATATGCGGATAGCGCAAGAATGCCGCCAGATCCCATTCCTCTCTGAGCGCCGGATGATCGGCGCGCAGCCAGACCTGCGGCAGGTCGGTGAACAGGACATCAAAATCGATATACCACGGCAGCAGGCTCAGCTGCTCCCGCGACTGCGGATGGCTTTCGCGCCCGCAGAAGCCGATATCCACCTCGCCGCGAATAATGGCGTCCAGGGAGTCGTAGTCCCAGTTGCGCAAACGAATCAATGCCTGCGGATAGCGCTGATAGATGCGTTGGGAGAGGGTGTTAAACAGGATCATCAGCAGCGGCGTTTCCGCCGCCAGCTCGAATTTGAGGCCGCTGGGCATGGTGTGGTGCGGTTTATCGAGGATCTGGTTGCCCATCTGCATCCAGTCCGCCAGATCCTGCTCCATGCTGCTGACCAGCGGCGTAGGCGCCAGACCCAGAGGGGTTTTCACAAACAGCGGGTCGTCAAACCAGGCGCGCAGTTTGGCCAGCGACTTGCTCACCGCTGACGGCGAAACGTTCATCCGTTTCGCCGTACGGGTAACGCTGAGCTCCTGGGTCAGGAGCTGCAGGCAGAGGAGTAAATTAAGATCAAGACTCGACAGCGGCTTCTTCATCGTATTGCGCAACCCGCGGTGGGGTGACGACCAGTAATAAAACAAGGCTCATTATGCTACAGGCAATGAGTATCCCGATCAGCATATTCATCGCGCTGAGTCCGATGATGGCGGCGAGCCAAATCCACAGCGATGAACCGCACACCTGCGCGATGCCGAGAACCGAGCTGGCGACGCCCGCGCGCAGCGTGAAGGGCCCCAGCGCCTGGCTCATCGCGACGCCGAATCCAATGGAGAAGCCGGCGCAAATCATGCCCAGCCCGATCAGGGTGACGGACTGGCGGGTGGCGAGGCTCAGCGCCAGGCCTGCCGCCAGAAACAGCACCTGCGAGGTCAGCATTAAGGTGCGGGGGTTAAACAGCGACAGGGCGAACGGCGTCGAGAAGGAGACTGCCATGCTGATCATCGCCATCAGGGCCATCGCCATTGAGTAAGTTCCCCGGTCGAACCCCATCTCTTCCATCATCAGTACCGGAGAGACGTTCACGTAGGTCAGGATCGCCGTCACGCTGAGGGTGGTGATGAGAATGCGGCTGAGAAAAAAGCGGTTCAGCAGCGACTCACTGCCGCCATGCTGTGGTGTCGCAGTCTGCGGGTGTGCCGTCGGGCGCGTCTCGCGCAGGATAAAGACCGACAGCAAACCGACCATGACGCCCATGCCGGTCATGGTGTAGAACAGGCTCTGCCACGGATATTTCAGCATAATCAGGTGACCAATCACCGGCGCCAGGACGGGGATAATGCAGGTAATGCCGTTGAGCAACGACAGCACCTTGGCGCGGCGACGATCGTCCAGCGTATCGCGCAGGATAGCGAAAGCCACCACGTAGCAGCTGCCGGCGCCGATCCCCTGGATAAAGCGTCCGGCGAGGAAGTGGCTGCTGGTGTGCGCCTGGGCGCAGAGCAGGGAGGCGACAACAAAGATCACCGCGCCCACAATGGCGACAGGCTTACGTCCAGACCGGTCGGCGATGCGACCAGCAAACAGCATTGCGGAGGCCATACCGGCCAGATAGACCGAAAAGGCGATATGTAATTGTGCCTCGCTGGCTCCCAGGTCCTGAGCAATACGCGGCAGGCCGACCAGATACATATCGATGCCGGAAGGATAGAGCAGAACCAGGGCGAAACTGCAGAGAAGAAAGCGTGTCATGGGATCCTCGCGATGTGAATGGCGTTCAGCATAGTGAGGAACGCGGCACAAGACGAGTTGCCATTTGGACAACACTCTTTTCCTGGCAGGAAACCCGAGTTAACGACTCCGGGTACGCCAGACGCGGGCCATCCCTTCGCTTTCCGGCCGAACGCTTTCAAAGCCGAACTTCGCATACAGCTCCGGCACATCCGCCACCAGCGTGACATAGGCCCCGTCAAAGGCGTTAGCGTCCAGCCAGGCGACCAGCTTCTCCATCACCAACCGGCCCAGGCCTTTTCCCTGATGAGCCGGATCGACGGCGACGTCGACAATATCGAAATTAATCGCGCCGTCGCCGACGATGCGTCCCATCGCGATCGGCGTCTCCTGCCAGAGGATATGTACGCCGTAACAGCTATGCGGCAGTCCGGCTCTGGCGCCTTCCAGGGGGCGTGGCGACATGCCCGCCGCCACCCGCAGGTGGCAAAACGCTTCGGCGGAGGGCACCTTCTCGATCACGGTATATTCAACGGTCATGCTTTAGTCTCGTGGTAAAAGGGGAGATAAAAGTAGAGAACGTTGCGCCGCAAAGGGCAAGAAAAAACCCGCATTAACGCGGCGTTAATGCGGGTGAGTGAACGTTTACGGACTAAACGTTATTTGCCGATGCAGAAGCTGGAGAAGATGCGGCCCAACAGGTCGTCGGAGGTGAACTCCCCGGTGATCTCGCTCAGCGCCTGCTGCGCGAGGCGCAGCTCTTCCGCCAGCAGCTCCCCGGCCCAGGCGCCCAGCAGCTGGGCTTTGCCCTGCTGCAGATGGTTCGCCGCCTCTTCCAGCGCCTGCAGGTGACGGCGGCGGGCAAGGAAGCCACCTTCCATGCTGGTATCGAAGCCCATGCTCTGCTTGAGATGGTTACGCAGCACCTCCACGCCTTCGCCGGTACGTGCCGACAGGCGGATCAGTGAGTGGCCATTGACTTCGCTGAGCCCCAGCGCCTCGCCAGTGACGTCGGCTTTATTGCGCACCACGGTAATCGGCAGTTTAGCGGGCAGGCGCTCGATAAAGTCCGGCCAGATCTCCGCCGGGTCAACGGCGCTGGTGGTGGTGCCGTCGACCATAAACAGCACCCGATCCGCCTGCTCAATCTCCTGCCAGGCGCGCTCGATGCCGATACGCTCCACTTCGTCACTGGCGTCGCGCAGGCCCGCGGTATCGATGATATGCAGCGGCATGCCGTCGATATGGATATGTTCGCGCAGCACGTCGCGGGTGGTGCCCGCAATGTCGGTGACGATCGCCGCTTCGCGGCCCGCCAGGGCGTTCAGCAGGCTCGATTTACCGGCATTTGGTCGCCCGGCGATCACCACTTTCATCCCTTCGCGCAGCAGACTGCCCTGACGAGCTTCAGCGCGGACGGCGTCGAGGTCGGCCATCACGCCGTTCAGCTGGGCTTCAATTTTGCCGTCGGAGAGGAAATCAATTTCTTCATCCGGGAAATCGATCGCCGCTTCCACGTAGATGCGCAGGTGAGTGAGCGCTTCCACAAGGTGGTTAACCCGCGCGGAGAAGGCCCCTTGCAAGGAGTTCAACGCCGAGCGCGCCGCCTGTTCTGAACTGGCGTCGATGAGGTCGGCGATGGCTTCTGCCTGCGCCAGGTCGAGCTTGTCGTTGAGGAACGCGCGTTCGGAAAACTCGCCCGGCCTGGCGATGCGTACGCCGGGCAACGTCAGAATACGTTTGAGCAGCAGATCGAGAATGACCGGGCCGCCGTGACCCTGCAGCTCAAGCACATCCTCCCCGGTAAAGGAGTTCGGCCCGGGGAACCACAGCGCAATCCCCTGATCCAGCGGCGTACCGTCAACGTCGTTGAACGGCAGGTAGTCGGCATAACGCGGCTTCGGCAGCTTGCCCAGTACCGCCTGCGCGACGTCGCGCGCCTTAAGGCCGGAGATACGCAGGATGCCCACCCCACCGCGTCCCGGAGGGGTTGCCTGGGCGACGATAGTGTCGTTATGGCTCATGGTGACTCTCTATGTAGATGTAAAAAAGGCGGTCCATTGACCGCCTTCTCTGGCATTAACGCTACCGTAGATACTCGAAATAATTCAAGTTGCAGAAAGGCGGCAAGTTAGTGAGGCCCCAGGAGCTTACTGTAGTAAGTGACTGGGGCGAACTAATGAAGCCAACGCATCTGCGGCTTGAAGAATGAAGAGTATCAGGATTTCTTCTTCTCGCGGCTATGCAGGCCACGCTTCTCCAGACCACGGTAAATCAGCTGCTGCTGAATAATGGTGACCAGGTTGCTGACGATGTAGTACACCACCAGGCCAGACGGGAACCACAGGAAGAACACCGTGAAGATGACCGGCATAAAGGTCATGATCTTCTGCTGCATCGGGTCGGTCACAGTGGTCGGCGACATCTTCTGGATGAAGAACATGGTCGCGCCCATGATGATCGGCAGGATGTAGTACGGGTCTTGTGCAGACAGGTCGTGGATCCACAGGATAAACGGCGCATGACGCAGTTCAACCGAGGCGCTCAGCATGTAGTA
Source organism: Klebsiella sp. G-Nf4 (assembly GCF_002810615.1). Taxonomy (NCBI): domain Bacteria; kingdom Pseudomonadati; phylum Pseudomonadota; class Gammaproteobacteria; order Enterobacterales; family Enterobacteriaceae; genus Klebsiella; species Klebsiella sp. G-Nf4. Next base: position 47,757 of record NZ_PION01000017.1, read on the forward strand.
CAGCGCAAGGAAGATCGGCATCTGAATAATCAGCGGGAAGCAGCCACCCAGTGGGTTCACTTTTTCCGCTTTATACAGCGCCATCATCTCCTGGCTTTGACGTTGTTTATCGTCGCCCAGACGCTCACGCATGGCCTGAATCTTCGGCTGCAGCATACGCATCTTCGCCATGGAGGTGTACTGCGCTTTGGTCAGCGGGTACATGATGCCACGAACGATAAAGGTGATAACGATGATCGAGAAGCCCCAGTTGCCGAGGAAGCTGTGGATGAATTTCAGCAGCTTGAACAGCGGTTGGGAGATGAACCACAGCCAGCCGTAGTCGACGGTCAGATCCAGGTGCGGCGCAACGGCAGCCATTTTGTCCTGAATAGCCGGACCGACCCACAGCACGCTCTGCAGCTTGTCGGTTTGACCAGGCTGCACCAGTACCGGCTGCGATTTGTAGCCAATAGCCACAATGCCGTTGCCGAGGTTGGCGGTGTAAAAGTTATTCGTTCCATTATTCTGCGGCACCCATGCGGTGGTGAAGTACTGCTGCAGCATGGCAACCCAACCGTTTTTGGTGCTGACGTTCAGGTTTTCGTTGTCCAGAATGGTATCGAATTTATATTTTTCGTATTTCGAATCCGCGGTGGAGAACGCTGCGCCACGGAAAGTATGCATCGTGGACAGGCCGCCGGTCTGCGTATCGCGACTGGTCGGCAGCGCCGCGGTCTGCTTCAACTGACCGAAGGTCGAGACTTCCAGAGGCTTCTCGCTGGCGTTCTGCACGCTATAACCGACGTTCACCGCATAGCCACCACGTTTCAGGGTGAAGGTTTTGGTGAAGACGTTGCCGGCTTTATCGGTGTAGGTCAGCGGAATGACGATTTCATCCTGGCCATCAGCCAGCACAAACGCCTCTTTATCGACGTTGTACAGCGGACGCGGGCCATTCGCCGGGTTATCCGGACCATCACGGCCGGTTAAGCCGCTCTGCGCCTGGTAGACAAACTGCGGCGTGGTTTCCAGTAACTGGAACGGTTCGGTCGACTTCAGCGTTTTTGGATACGCCAGAAGCAGCGCCTGCTCAATATCACCACCGTTGGTGTTGATAGTCAGCTCAAGCACGTCGGTTTTAACCGTAATCAGTTTCCCCTGGCCACTGGCCGGTACGCCCTGGTCGGCGGCGCTACCCGCTGCTGTGGTCGTAGTCTGCGTGGTCTGCTGCTGGGGCTGCGGATTTTTGTCCTGCTCCCAGGCTTGCCAGATCATGAAAGACACGAACAACAAAGCGATGATAAGAAGATTGCGTTGCGAATCCATCGTTAGTGTTCTCTGGTATCAAATGGTCCGGGCGGGACGGGATCGTCACCACCAGGGTGTAAAGGGTGGCATTTTAATACGCGTTTCATTGTCAACCAACTGCCTTTTATCACACCAAACCTGCGTAAGGCCTCAATTCCGTATTGAGAACAGGTTGGGGTGAAACGACAATGCGGCCCGAGTAGCGGACTAATCAGGCGCTGATAAACTCTAATCAGGCCGATCAGGACCCGCGAGCCAGGCGACAATGGCGGCGCCATAATTTTTCCAACGCTTCCGAGAGAGCACGGTTATCGAGGTCGGCAACCCCTCTTTTCGCCACCACCACGAAATCCATTGGCGGGAGTTCATGTTGACGCAAACGAAAACTTTCACGCGTCAGACGTTTAATCCGATTGCGTTCATGTGCGCGTTTTACGTTTTTCTTGGCGACCGTAAGACCGATGCGGGGATGCCCCAGCGAATTCAGGCGGCCGAGGATGGTGATTTGCGGCGTGCCAGCCCGTTGTGGCTGCTGGAAGACGAAAGTGAAATGACTGGGAGTTAACAAACGTAACTCCCTGGGAAATGCGAGCTTAACCACGCAGGGTTAGCTTTATTACTTGGAAACGGTCAGACGAGCGCGGCCTTTAGCACGACGACGTGCCAGAACCTGACGACCATTTTTAGTAGCCATACGAGCACGGAAGCCGTGAGAACGGTTGCGCTTCAGTACAGACGGTTGAAAAGTGCGTTTCATGGCGATTTCTACCTAAACTTGAATAAATTCACTGACTTTTGCGTAGACCCGAACGAACTTCGAACGACTTACGCCTCAGCGTGGGTGATTAAAGAGGCCGGATTGTAATAATTGTACACTCCGGAGTCAATTCTCTTTCCTTATTTCTCGCACCTTGTCGCACAAAAAATAAGCTGAGACGCGTGACGAAAACGGGCATTACGCGCCGGGTGGGGGATTATACGGCCTGGCCAGTAAAGCGCAAGGATCCGGAAGGATCTTTGTTAGATCGTTTCCGCCCAAAACCAGCATAGCTCATTAATTTTTCCAATATGCGGCGGAAATCGTGCTTCACTCTCCCCAGGATCGATTACACTTACCCGGTTTCGATCCTTCCTGTGGATAAATCGGGAAGAATCTGTTGAGAAACACAAGATCTCTTTCTCAGTTTAGGCTATGATCCCCGGTCCCGATCGCGATCCCCGGATCCGCAACGGGTAATAACCGCAGATAGCGGTTCGCACGTCACCCCTTTAGTGCAGGGGCTTTTCGGCTAATGCAGGGTCTTGTCGACGTGTGCCAACAATCACGATTGTTTCTGTTTTTCTTTGATATCGATTTTATGTTCGAGTGGAGTCCGCCGTGTCACTTTCGCTTTGGCAGCAGTGTCTTGCCCGATTGCAGGATGAGTTACCAGCCACAGAATTCAGCATGTGGATCCGCCCATTGCAGGCGGAACTGAGCGATAACACGCTGGCACTGTATGCGCCAAACCGTTTTGTGCTCGACTGGGTAAGGGACAAATACCTCAATAATATCAATGGACTCCTCAATGATTTTTGCGGTGCTGATGCCCCGCAGCTGCGTTTTGAGGTGGGAGCTAAGCCAGCCAGCTCACTGCAGAAAGGAGCGGTAAGCCCGGCCACAGCGGCCATCCCGGCAGCGCAGGTGCAGACCGCGCGCGTGGCGCCGACGATCGTGCGCCCTGGCTGGGATAATGTTCCGGCACCGGCGGAGCCGACCTACCGCTCTAACGTTAACGTGAAACACACGTTTGATAACTTCGTCGAAGGTAAATCTAACCAGCTGGCCCGCGCGGCGGCGCGTCAGGTGGCCGATAACCCGGGCGGCGCCTACAACCCGCTGTTCCTTTATGGCGGCACCGGTCTGGGGAAAACCCACCTGTTGCACGCGGTGGGTAACGGCATTGTGGCGCGTAAGCCGAACGCGAAAGTGGTCTATATGCACTCCGAGCGTTTCGTCCAGGACATGGTCAAAGCGCTGCAAAACAACGCCATCGAAGAGTTTAAGCGCTACTACCGCTCCGTTGACGCCCTGCTGATCGATGACATTCAGTTCTTTGCCAATAAAGAACGATCCCAGGAAGAGTTTTTCCACACCTTCAATGCCCTGCTGGAAGGTAATCAGCAGATCATCCTGACCTCGGATCGTTATCCAAAAGAGATCAATGGCGTTGAAGATCGTCTGAAATCCCGCTTCGGCTGGGGCCTGACGGTGGCGATCGAGCCGCCGGAGCTGGAAACCCGCGTCGCGATCCTGATGAAAAAAGCCGATGAAAACGACATTCGCCTGCCAGGCGAAGTGGCGTTCTTTATTGCCAAGCGCCTGCGCTCAAACGTGCGTGAGCTGGAGGGGGCGCTGAACCGCGTTATCGCCAACGCCAACTTCACCGGCCGGGCGATCACCATCGATTTCGTGCGCGAAGCGCTGCGCGATCTGCTGGCGCTGCAGGAAAAACTGGTCACCATCGACAATATTCAAAAGACGGTGGCGGAGTACTACAAGATTAAGGTAGCGGATCTGCTGTCCAAGCGCCGCTCCCGTTCGGTGGCGCGTCCTCGCCAGATGGCGATGGCGCTGGCCAAAGAGCTGACCAACCACAGCCTGCCGGAAATCGGCGATGCGTTTGGCGGCCGCGACCATACCACCGTGCTGCACGCCTGCCGTAAGATTGAGCAGTTGCGTGAAGAAAGCCACGACATTAAAGAAGATTTTTCCAATTTAATCAGAACATTATCCTCGTGACGCTATGAAATTTACCGTAGAACGTGAACATTTATTAAAACCGCTGCAACAGGTGAGCGGTCCGTTAGGTGGTCGTCCGACGCTGCCCATTCTCGGTAACCTGCTGCTTCAGGTCGCGGACGGCGCACTGTCGCTGACCGGTACCGATCTTGAAATGGAGATGGTGGCGCGCGTGGCGCTGGTTCAGCCGCACGAAGCGGGCGCAACGACCGTTCCGGCGCGTAAATTCTTTGATATCTGCCGCGGCCTGCCGGAAGGCGCGGAGATCGCGGTTCAGCTGGAAGGCGATCGGATGCTGGTGCGTTCCGGCCGCAGCCGCTTCTCGCTGTCGACGCTGCCTGCTGCCGACTTCCCGAATCTGGATGACTGGCAGAGCGAAGTGGAATTTACCCTGCCGCAGGCGACCATGAAGCGTCTGATCGAAGCCACTCAGTTCTCGATGGCGCACCAGGATGTTCGTTACTACTTAAACGGTATGCTGTTTGAAACCGAAGGTAGCGAACTGCGCACGGTGGCCACCGATGGTCACCGCCTGGCGGTCTGTTCGATGCCGCTGGAAGCGTCGCTGCCGAACCATTCGGTGATCGTGCCGCGTAAAGGGGTGATTGAGTTGATGCGGATGCTCGATGGCGGCGATACCCCGCTGCGCGTGCAGATTGGCAGCAACAATATCCGCGCTCACGTGGGCGATTTTATCTTTACGTCGAAGCTAGTTGATGGCCGTTTCCCGGATTATCGCCGCGTATTGCCGAAAAATCCGGATAAACATCTCGATGCTGGCTGTGACATTCTCAAGCAGGCCTTCGCCCGCGCGGCAATCCTCTCGAACGAGAAATTCCGCGGCGTGCGGCTGTACGTCAGTGAAAACCAGCTGAAAATCACCGCCAATAACCCGGAGCAGGAAGAGGCGGAAGAGATTCTGGATGTGACCTACGCCGGAACGGAGATGGAGATTGGCTTCAACGTTAGCTATGTGCTGGATGTGCTGAATGCGCTGAAGTGCGAGAATGTGCGCATTTTGCTGACGGATTCGGTGTCGAGCGTGCAGATTGAGGATGCGGCTTCGCAATCCGCAGCCTATGTCGTCATGCCTATGAGATTGTAGTGGAAAATATCGGGCTATCTTACTTGCCATTTTCAACCTGGGCTGTGCTCGCCCCTGTCACGTACTTCGTGTACGCTCCAGGGTCTGCGCGCAGTCCGCGTTGAAACTGGCTGCGCCGATAACGCCCTGGCCCAAAGAACGCTGATATGTCACTGACGCGCTTGCTCATCAAAGATTTCCGCAATATTGAAAATGCGGATCTCGCTTTATCCCCCAGCTTTAACTTCCTGGTTGGCGCAAACGGCAGCGGCAAAACCAGCGTGCTGGAAGCTATCTATACGCTCGGTCATGGCCGGGCGTTTCGTAGTTTGCAAATTGGCCGGGTGATCCGCCACGAGCAGGAGGCTTTTGTCCTGCACGGCCGCCTGCAGGGCGAAGAGCGGGAAACCGCCATCGGCCTGACCAAAGACAAACAGGGCGACAGCAAGGTGCGCATCGACGGCACCGACGGCCACAAAGTGGCGGAGCTGGCGCACCTGATGCCGATGCAACTGATTACGCCGGAGGGGTTTACTTTACTCAATGGCGGCCCCAAATACAGAAGAGCATTCCTCGATTGGGGATGTTTTCATAACGAAGCCGGATTCTTCACCGCCTGGAGCAACCTGAAGCGCCTGGTCAAGCAGCGCAACGCCGCGCTGCGTCAGGTCAGCCGCTATGCCCAGCTGCGACCATGGGATCTGGAACTCATTCCGCTGGCGGAACAAATCAGCCGCTGGCGTGCCGAATACAGCGCCGCTATCGTCGAAGACATGGCGGATACTTGTCAGCAATTTTTACCAGAATTCACGCTCACCTTCTCTTTCCAGCGCGGTTGGGAAAAAGAGACCGACTACGCGGAGGTGCTGGAGCGGAATTTCGAGCGCGACAGAATGTTAACCTACACCGCCCACGGCCCGCATAAAGCGGATTTCCGTATTCGCGCCGACGGGGCGCCGGTGGAAGATACCTTGTCGCGCGGGCAGCTTAAGCTGCTGATGTGCGCCCTGCGTCTGGCGCAAGGTGAGTTCCTCACCCGCGTCAGCGGGCGGCGCTGCCTGTACCTGATAGATGATTTTGCCTCGGAACTTGATGATGCCCGCCGCGGTCTGTTATCCAGCCGCCTGAAAGCGACGCAGTCGCAGGTTTTCGTCAGCGCGATCAGCGCTGAACACGTTATGGACATGTCGGACAAAAATTCGAAGATGTTCCGCGTGGAAAAAGGTAAAATAACGGATTAACCCAAGATTAAATGAGCGAGAAACGTTGATGTCGAATTCTTATGACTCCTCCAGTATCAAAGTCCTGAAAGGGCTGGATGCGGTGCGTAAGCGCCCGGGTATGTATATCGGCGACACGGATGACGGCACCGGTCTGCACCACATGGTATTCGAGGTTGTGGATAACGCTATCGACGAAGCGCTCGCGGGTTACTGCAAAGATATCGTTGTGACCATCCACAGCGATAACTCCGTCTCCGTACAGGATGACGGTCGCGGCATCCCAACCGGCATTCACCCGGAAGAGGGCGTCTCCGCAGCGGAAGTTATCATGACCGTCCTGCACGCCGGCGGTAAATTCGATGATAACTCCTATAAAGTGTCCGGCGGTCTGCACGGCGTAGGCGTCTCGGTGGTTAACGCCCTGTCGCAGAAGCTGGAGCTGGTTATCCAGCGCGATAACAAAGTCCACAAACAGATTTATGTGCACGGTGTACCGCAGGCGCCGCTGGCGGTGACCGGCGAGACCGATAAAACCGGCACCATGGTGCGTTTCTGGCCGAGCCATGAAACCTTCACCAACGTTACTGAATTCGAATATGAGATCCTGGCGAAACGTCTGCGCGAGCTGTCGTTCCTGAACTCCGGGGTTTCAATCCGCCTGCGCGATAAGCGCGACGGCAAAGAAGACCATTTCCACTACGAAGGCGGCATTAAGGCGTTTGTTGAGTATCTCAACAAGAACAAAACGCCGATCCACCCGAATATCTTCTATTTCTCCACCGAAAAAGACGGTATTGGCGTGGAAGTGGCGCTGCAGTGGAACGACGGTTTCCAGGAAAACATCTACTGCTTTACCAACAACATTCCGCAGCGCGACGGCGGTACTCACCTGGCGGGCTTCCGCGCGGCGATGACCCGTACCCTCAATGCCTACATGGATAAAGAGGGCTACAGCAAAAAAGCGAAAGTCAGCGCCACCGGCGACGACGCGCGTGAAGGCCTGATCGCCGTGGTATCCGTGAAAGTGCCGGATCCGAAATTCTCCTCGCAGACCAAAGACAAGCTGGTCTCTTCCGAGGTGAAATCGGCGGTAGAACAGCAGATGAACGAACTGCTGAGCGAATACCTGTTGGAAAACCCGTCCGATGCCAAAATTGTGGTCGGCAAAATTATCGACGCCGCACGCGCCCGCGAAGCTGCGCGTCGCGCCCGTGAGATGACCCGTCGTAAAGGCGCCCTTGACCTGGCAGGCCTGCCGGGCAAACTGGCGGATTGCCAGGAACGCGACCCGGCGCTGTCTGAACTGTACCTGGTGGAAGGGGACTCCGCGGGCGGCTCTGCTAAACAGGGTCGTAACCGTAAGAACCAGGCGATCCTGCCGCTGAAGGGTAAAATCCTCAACGTTGAGAAAGCCCGCTTCGATAAAATGCTCTCTTCCCAGGAAGTGGCGACGCTGATCACCGCCCTTGGCTGCGGCATCGGCCGCGATGAGTACAACCCGGATAAACTGCGCTATCACAGCATCATCATCATGACCGATGCGGACGTCGACGGCTCGCACATTCGTACCCTGCTGTTGACCTTCTTCTACCGTCAGATGCCGGAAATCGTCGAACGCGGCCATGTCTACATTGCCCAGCCGCCGCTGTACAAAGTGAAGAAAGGCAAGCAGGAACAGTACATTAAAGACGACGAAGCGATGGATCAGTATCAGATCGCTATCGCTCTTGACGGTGCGACCCTGCATACCAACGCCAATGCGCCGGCGCTGGCGGGCGAACCGCTGGAAAAACTGGTTGCCGAGTTCAACGCCACCCAGAAAATGATTGGCCGCATGGAGCGCCGCTTCCCGAAAGCGATGCTGAAAGAGCTTATCTATCAGCCGACCCTGACCGAGGCCGATCTGGCTGACGAGCAGAAGGTGACCCGCTGGGTGAACACCCTGGTCTCCGAGCTGAATGAGAAAGAGCAGCACGGCAGCCAGTGGAAATTTGATGTCCGTGAGAACACCGAGTTGCAGCAGTTTGAACCGATTATCCGCGTCCGTACCCACGGGGTGGATACCGACTATCCGCTGGATAACGAGTTCGTCATGGGGCCGGAATATCGCCGTATCTGTACCCTGGGTGAGAAACTGCGTGGCCTGATGGAAGAAGATGCCTACATCGAGCGCGGCGAACGCCGTCAGCCGGTAGCCAGCTTCGAGCAGGCCCTCGACTGGCTGGTGAAGGAGTCCCGTCGCGGTCTCTCTATCCAGCGCTATAAAGGTCTGGGTGAGATGAACCCGGATCAGCTGTGGGAAACCACCATGGATCCGGACAGCCGCCGCATGCTGCGCGTCACCGTTAAGGATGCGATCGCTGCCGACCAGCTGTTCACCACTCTGATGGGCGATGCCGTTGAGCCGCGTCGCGCCTTTATCGAAGAGAACGCCCTGAAAGCGGCGAATATTGATATCTAAAGCGTAAGTTCTCCCGGTAAGCAGCGTTACCGGGATGGCACAATGCGCAGGCCCGGTAGGCGTAAGCTTCACCGGGCTTTTCTTTACCGCTAAAAGGGGATTCTTCGTCCCCGCTTCCATCCCCCTTTCTGCCCGACACTTTTACTGTTTTTTGAGCGGAATCGCGTTAGCATGAGGGAAGACTCATCTTACCCGGGGATCCTATGGCTATTAAACTGATTGCAATCGATATGGACGGCACGCTGCTGCTGCCAGACCATACCATCTCTCCTGCGGTGAAAACCGCCATCGCCGCGGCGCGCGAGCGGGGTGTCAACGTGGTGCTGACCACCGGCCGCCCTTACGCCGGTGTTCACAGCTATCTGAAAGAGCTGCATATGGAACAGCCGGGTGATTACTGCATTACTTACAATGGCGCGCTGGTACAGAAGGCCGGTGATGGCAGTACTGTCGCACAAACCGCGCTGAGCTATGACGACTATCGCTTCCTCGAGCAGCTCTCCCGCGAGGTCGGCTCTCACTTCCACGCGCTCGATCGCAACACGCTCTACACTGCGAACCGCGATATCAGCTACTACACCGTCCACGAATCCTACGTGGCGACCATCCCGCTGGTGTTCTGTGAAGCGGAAAAAATGGACCCTGAGATCCAGCTGCTGAAGGTGATGATGATCGATGAGCCGGCGATCCTGGATAAGGCCATCGCCCGTATCCCGGCGGAAGTGAAAGAGAAGTACACCGTGCTGAAAAGTGCGCCGTACTTCCTCGAAATTCTGGATAAACGCGTCAATAAAGGCACTGGCGTGAAGTCCCTGGCCGATGCGCTGGGTATCAAACCGGAAGAGATTATGGCGATTGGCGATCAGGAAAATGATATCGCGATGATTGAGTTTGCCGGCGTCGGCGTGGCGATGGATAACGCCATTCCCGCGGTCAAAGAAGCGGCGAACTTCATCACCAAATCTAACCTCGAAGATGGCGTCGCCTTCGCCATTGAAAAATACGTTTTAGCGTAAGCGTTCTTCAGGCCCGGCGATGTCCGGGCCAGTCTTCTCTTTTTTCATGAACAGATGTTAATCCGCATTTAAATCCCTTATTCCGCGCAGGGGATTCTATAAGCTACCCGCCCTCTTTTTCGCAATTCATCACTAACATCATAGTTTTCATGAATATATACCACCGTTTGATGTTGGTTGCGCTGCCATTCGCCTCTGTTCAGATTTGCGCGGCCGCGGAACCAACGACGCCGCTCGAGCCGGTATACGCCTATCACGGCGCAGAACCGGCGGATCTGCCTGCGCCGGTCAAAACCGAGACTGCAGTAGCGGAACCAACCGCGATATTGCCTTTTTTAGGCGATGAGGCCAGAAAACGCGGCTACGTCCTGCCGCTGCCGTTCGGCGTCAGCATTAACTATATGGATATGCGGCAGAATATTAATGTCGACAGCATTAACTTCACCGGGCTGTCGCTGGATGGCCGTAACATCGATTGCGGTAAGGATCCTGTCTGCAAACACGCCGTGAATACCATTTTCGCTAATGGGCCGGTCTCGCTGGATAACGCCTTCCAGATTGGCGTCGGTAATACCCGGGAAAGCAGCAAAACCGAGACGCTTAAGCTGGATGCCTGGCTGCTGCCATTTATGAACGTTTATGGCCTCGTCGGACACACCGAAGGGCATTCGATTTCGCAAATTGCCGTCGGCCTGAAGGGGCCAAACGGTAAAGTGGTGCCCATGCCGGGGATGCAGGATCTCGACTTTCGTCTCGATTTTAAAGGCACCACCTACGGGATGGGCACCACGCTGGTGGGCGGCGTTGGCAACTGGTTTACCGTGCTGGACGCCAACTACACGCAAACGCGTTTTGATATCCTCGACGGCAGTATCGACGCGTTTACCTTTTCGCCGCGCGTAGGCTATCGTTTTAATACGCCATCGGTCGAGGCGCTGCATCTCCCCGCCGGAAAGCTGAACCTGTGGGTCGGCAGCATGTATCAGGACGTACAGCAGGAGTTTAAGGGCAGCCTCAACGATCTCTCGATGCCGTCGCCAATGCTGCAAAATATGGTCAATCTGGCCAATCAGGACAATAACGGCCGCTTCGATGTGAAACAGCATCTGCAGTCGCCGTGGAACGTGCTGGTGGGCGCGCAGTATGAGCTGACGAAAAACGTTAATATCACCACGGAGTTTGGCTTTGCCGAACGTAACAGTTTCTTTATTTCCGGCGAGTACCGCTTTTGAGCCGACTGTTTATCACTTTTCTGCTGCTGATGACCTGCCCGATTGGCAGCAAGGCCGAGATGCTCAGCCGCGAGAAAATCGACGACTGGCTGCAGCATCTCGGCGCCAGCGATAAGTTCGACGCCAGTAAAGGGATCGATTGGGGCGTGATGCCCGGTCCGTTCTATACGCCGGAGCTGGGGCTGGGCATCGGCACCGCGGTCGTCGGCATGTATCGCCCCGATCCGCAGGATACCACCAGCCAGAATTCCACCCTGACGCTCAGCGGCTACGCCAGCTCCACCGGCGCGTTTGGCCTCAGCGTGAAAAACTACGCCTTTTTCGATAACGATCTGTGGCGCGTATTTGTTGAAGGGTCGATGGCCAATACCCCGACTTACTTCTGGGGGCAGGGTTTTCACGCCGGAGATAAAGACAACGAGAAGGAAAAATATACCGCCCAGGTGCTGACCCTGCGCCCGACAATCTACCGGCAACTGATCGACAATGTCTATCTCGGCGCTGGGTGGTCGCTGGCGGCGCAGAATGCCGATGAGATGGACCACGACGATTTACCGAAAATAGAAAGTACCCCACAGGGACCGTCGGTATTCAGCTCTGGCGCCAGCATCGATATCAACTGGGACGATCGCGACTTTGTCCCCAACCCGCGCCGGGGCCAGTATGCCAACTTCCGCTACACCCATTACGCCCCCGGGTTAGGCAGCGATACCCGCTTTGATGAATTTCAGCTGCACTATAGCCATTATCATGCCCTGAGCGAGAAAAGCGTGCTCGCCTGGGAGGCCGATGGTGCCTTCACCCAGGGCGATGTTCCGTGGAGCATGATGCCCCTGCTGGGCAGCGACGAGCGGATGCGAGGCTACTATCAGGGGCGCTACCGGGATAACAACGTCGTCAGCAGCCAACTGGAATACCGCCGGCAGCTCACCTGGCGGCACGGGATTGTCGCCTGGGTCGGGGCGGGAACCATGGGGCCGTCGCTGTCATCGCTGAACAATGGCCGCTGGCTGCCCACCGGCGGCGTTGGCTATCGTTTCGAGTTCAAGCCGCGGGTCAATATCCGTCTTGATTATGGCATCGGCAAAGGCAGCAGCGGGTTCTATTTCCAGGTTGGGGAAGCGTTTTAAGCAGGTTGCCGGGCATTCAACCCCGTGCGGATTGCGGTATGCTAACGCCACTCTTATATCGGCCCGGTCAGCACACCATGAAACAAGTCACCTTTGCCCCTCGCAACCACCAGCTTACCAACACCCGCACCTGGACCCCCGACAGCCAGTGGCTGGTGTTCGACGTCCGCCCGTCCGGCGCGTCGTTCACCGGCGAGACCATTGAGCGAGTGAACGTAAACAGCGGTACTGTGGAGACCATTTATCGTGCCACGCAAGGCGCGCACGTCGGCGTGGTGACTGTGCATCCCACCCAGGAGCGCTACGTGTTTATTCACGGCCCCGAGCGGCCGGATGCGCAGTGGCAGTATGATTTTCATCATCGCCGCGGAGTGGTGGCCTTTCAGGGGGCCGTCGAGAATCTGGACGCCATGGACATTACCGCCCCTTACACGCCCGGCGCGCTGCGCGGCGGCAGCCACGTCCATGTCTATAGCCCCAACGGTCAGTTCGTCAGTTTTACCTACAACGACCACGTGCTGCACGAACGCGACCCGGCGCTGGACTTACGCAACGTCGGCGTAGCGGCGCCGTATGGGCCGGTGACGCCGCAGGGGCAGCATCCGCGCGAATATAGCGGCAGCCACTGGTGCGTGCTGGTAAGCCGTACGACACCGACTCCGGTGCCAGGCAGCGATGAGATTAATCGCGCCTATGAAGAGGGGTGGGTTGGGAACCAGGCGCTGGCGTTTATTGGCGATACCCTGGCGGAAAATGGCAATAAAGTGCCTGAGCTGTTTATTGTCGATCTGCCACAGGAAGAAGCCGGCTGGAAGCAGCCTGGCGGGGCGCCGCTGGCCGGTACCGCAACCACGATGCCGGCCCCGCCGGCGGGCGTCAGTCAGCGTCGTTTGACCTTCACCCAGCATCGCCGCTATCCGGGGCTGGTGAACGTTCCGCGCCACTGGGTGCGCGCCAATCCACAGGCGACGGCGATAGCCTTTCTGATGCGCGATGACGCCGGCGTGGTGCAGCTGTGGCTTATTTCACCGCAGGGGGGCGAGCCGCGACAGTTGACGTATCACGCATCGGGTATCCAGTCGGCGTTTAACTGGCATCCAACAGGAGAATGGCTGGGCTTTGTGCTGGAGGATCGGATTGCCTGCTGTCATGCCGGCACGGGGGAGATTACCTTTTTAACCGATGTGCACGGTCATCCGCCCTCAGCAGACGCGATCGTCTTTTCGCCAGACGGGACACAGATTGCCTGGATGGAGGAGGTGGACAGTTATCGCCAGCTGTGGGTCACGCAGACCGGGCGATAACTTACTGGGCAGGCATCGACGCTGGCGGGATAACCGAGTTGGTCGCCAGCGTGGCCTTCTCACTCTTTTCAACCCGCGATTTGATTGAGCTGTCGGTGCGGAACATATCCCACGGCAGCAGCAGGGTATCCATGACGGCGGTGAACGGCATGTCCAACGCCACCAGTGATTTCACACCCCAGTTGGTGTCGCTGTCCCCCAGCGTTTGCGCACTGGATCGCGTGCCCGGATAGGTTCCCTCTTTGCCACCGGTATGTGACATTACGCTGGAGCAACCGCTCAGGCTTATTATCCCGCTGAACAGGACCAGCTTTAACAGTCGTCTGCTTTTCATTGTTCTTCCATCGTCGTTTCGGGCGTTGAGATAACCTTTCAGCGGTTATATCGGGCCAACCCGTGAATGCATAGCGTTATTGCGTCGCACTGTGGCGGGCATCGCACTTTGCTTTTTGTGCTCCTCCCCCCAGTCTAAGCAATCATCGGTAAACTGCAAAAAAATTCGCCCTCAATCCCTTGAAAAGCACGGGGAGAAACCCATTTTATAGGTGTAACCCACTGAGAATACGCCTGAGGGGTATTCCGGATTACCGCGGCCTGTCCACGATGGAAGGTCATTTGATTCTCGCTGATTTTCAGGAGCTATTTACTATGCGTAACTTCGATCTCTCCCCGCTATATCGTTCAGCCATTGGTTTCGACCGCCTGTTCAACCTGCTGGAAAACAATCAAAGTCAGAGCAACGGCGGCTATCCTCCGTATAACGTCGAGCTGGTAGACGAAAACCACTATCGTATCGCTATCGCGGTGGCTGGCTTTGCCGAAAGCGAGCTGGAGATCACGGCCCAGGACAATCTGCTGATCGTCAAAGGCGCCCACGCCGCCGAGCAGAAAGAGCGGACCTACCTGTATCAGGGGATCGCCGAGCGTAACTTCGAGCGCAAATTCCAGCTGGCGGAAAACATTCACGTCCGCGGCGCCAACCTGGTGAACGGCCTGCTGTATATCGATCTGGAACGCGTGATCCCGGAAGCGAACAAGCCGCGCCGCATCGAAATCAACTAATTGTCCGTTTCAGGCCGCGTGGCGGCCTGATGTAACAACCTGCTCGCCGTCAGGGAGCAGATGCGAATTTACAGAATTCGCAGGTATTCACTCGCTTCATAGAAGGAGAAAACACTATGCGTAACTACGATTTATCCCCCCTGCTGCGTCAATGGATCGGTTTTGACAAACTGGCCAGCGCCCTGCAAACCGCCGGTGAAAGCCAGAGCTTCCCGCCCTATAACATCGAAAAAAGCGACGATAACCACTATCGCATTACCCTTGCGCTGGCCGGTTTCCGTCAGGAAGATCTGGATATTCAACTGGAAGGCACCCGTCTGGTGGTGAAAGGCACGCCGCAGCAGCCGGAAAAAGAGACCACATGGCTGCACCAGGGGCTGGTGAGCCAGGCCTTCAGCCTGAGCTTCACCCTCGCCGACAACATGGAGGTCTCTGGCGCGACCTTCACCAATGGCCTGCTGCATATCGATCTGACCCGCAATGAGCCTGAGCAGATTGCCCCGCAGCGTATCGCCATCAGCGAACGACCAGCGTTAAATAGTTAATTAAGCGAATAACTTATAAGGCCCCGATTTTCGGGGCTTTTTTGTGTGCGAGAGCGCAATAAACTTCCTTGCTGCAACGGGTGTTTCAGTTTAAAAAATAATCATACTTTGGGACTCACTCAAACAAGGATACGTTATGAACGAACAGCAGCCATTTGAAGCGATTAGAAAGAGCGATGAGGCGGGGCGGGAGTATTGGTCTGCCCGCAACCTTGGTCCCCTGCTTGACTATAAAGAGTGGCGGAATTTTTATAAGGTCATTGCAAAAGCGATAATTTCATGTGAGGCGAGTGGTCATCCCTCGGCAGACCATTTTGTTGAAACCAACAAAATGGTCGAATTAGGTTCTGGCGCCAGCAGGAATCTTGAAGATTTCCACCTCTCACGCTACGCCTGCTATCTGGTAGTGCAAAATGGCGATCCGTCGAAACCGGTGATTGCTGCGGGGCAAACGTACTTTGCCTTGCAAACCCGGCGCCAGGAATTGCAAGATGATCAAATATTTAAGTCTCTACGAGAGGATGAACAGCGACTGTTCCTGCGCAATGAGCTCAAAGAGCATAATAAACATCTGGTTGAAACGGCCCAACGTGCCGGTGTTGAGACGACTCTTGATTTTGCTGTCTTTCAAAACCATGGCTATAAAGGTCTCTATGGTGGTCTTGACCAAAAAGCAATCCATGAGCGTAAGGGCCTAAAGAAAAGCCAAAAAATACTCGACTATATGGGATCGACTGAGCTCGCGGCCAACCTGTTTCGTGCTACCCAAACGGAAGAAAAACTACGTCGGGACGCGGTTGATTCGAAGCAACTCGCCAACAAAACGCATTATGACGTAGGGCAAAAAGTACGCCAGACTATTAAAGACCTGGGTGGCACTATGCCTGAAGCGCTTCCTTCCCCGGAGAAAAGTATTCAGCAACTCACTATCGCAGCGAAAAATAAGAACGCGCCTGAGTAGCGTATCTTACTCCATGATTATTGTGCGCCAGGCGGCATACAACCCGTCTGGCAGTGGTCATAATCCCTGTAGTTAATGGTGTTATTCACAGGGACGATACCATGAGTGAGATAGCATTGACGGTCAGCGTGCTGGCGCTGGTGGCGGTAGTGGGGTTGTGGATCGGCAATGTCAAAATCCGCGGCGTCGGCTTTGGCATTGGCGGTGTCCTGTTTGGCGGGATTATTGTCGGCCACTTTGTCGATCAGGCGGGTGTCGCCCTCAGCAGCCCAATGCTGCATTTTATTCAGGAATTCGGCTTGATCCTGTTTGTCTACACCATCGGTATTCAGGTGGGGCCGGGCTTTTTCGCCTCGCTGCGGGTCTCTGGCCTGCGGCTCAATCTGTTCGCTATCCTTATCGTTATCCTCGGCGGCCTGGTGACCGCGGTGCTGCATAAACTGTTCAATATTCCTCTCCCGGTAGTGCTCGGTATCTTCTCCGGTGCGGTGACCAACACGCCGGCGCTGGGGGCCGGGCAGCAAATCCTGCGCGATCTTGGGGTGCCGTTCGAGGTGGTCGATCAGATGGGGATGAGTTACGCGATGGCGTATCCGTTCGGCATCTGCGGCATTCTGCTGACCATGTGGCTGGTGCGCCTGTTCTTCCGCATCAATGTGGAGAAAGAGGCCCAGCGGTTTGAAGAGAGCAGCGGCAACGGCCACGCTCATTTGCACACCATTAACGTGCGGGTGGAGAACCCCAACCTCAACCAGATGGCGATTCAGGATGTGCCGATGCTCAATAGCGACAACATCGTCTGTTCGCGGCTGAAGCGCGGTGAGCTGTTGATGGTGCCTGCGCCGGGCACCCTTATCCAGGCGGGCGACCTGTTGCACCTGGTGGGGCGACCTGAGGATCTGCACAATGCGCAGCTGGTGATTGGCCAGGAGGTGGCCACCTCGCTGTCGACGCGCGGCACCGATCTGAAAGTCGAGCGGGTGGTGGTCACTAACGAAAAAGTGCTGGGGAAGAAAATACGCGATCTGCACGTCAAACAGCGCTATGACGTGGTGATCTCCCGGCTGAATCGCGCTGGCGTCGAGCTGGTGGCCAGCAGCAGCGCCAGCCTGCAGTTTGGTGACATCCTCAACCTGGTCGGCCGTCAGGAGGCGATTGACGCCGTGGCCGCCGAACTGGGTAACGCTCAGCAGAAGCTGCAGCAGGTCCAGATGCTGCCGGTGTTTATCGGTATCGGCCTCGGGGTACTGCTGGGATCTATCCCGTTGTTTATTCCCGGCTTTCCTGCCGCGTTGAAGCTGGGGCTTGCCGGTGGGCCGCTGATTATGGCGCTGATCCTCGGGCGTATCGGCAGTATTGGCAAGCTGTACTGGTTTATGCCGCCGAGCGCCAACCTGGCGCTGCGCGAGCTGGGGATCGTGCTGTTTCTGGCGGTGGTCGGTCTAAAATCGGGGGGCGACTTTGTCGCGACCCTGACCCAGGGCGAGGGTCTGAGCTGGATCGCTTACGGCATTTTCATCACCGCCATCCCGCTGCTGACGGTGGGGATCCTCGCGCGCATGCTGGCAAAAATGAACTATCTGACGCTGTGCGGCATGCTGGCCGGCTCCATGACTGACCCTCCGGCGCTGGCCTTCGCCAACAATCTGCACGCCACCAGCGGCGCGGCGGCGCTCTCTTACGCCACCGTCTATCCGCTGGTGATGTTCCTGCGGATTATCACTCCGCAGCTACTCGCCGTGCTGTTCTGGGGGCTGAGCTAGCGGGCTTTGCGCCTGGACGCGACGCAGGTGGTAATCCACCTGATACTCGCTGGCGTTGCGGAACATGACGGAATAGTTAAGAAACTCGCCGCTGTCGCTGTAGGAAAGGGAGGTAATACGCAGCAGCGGCGTCTGCTCCGGGACATTCATTGAGCGCGCCAGCTGCTTGTCCGCCAGCACCGGCGTCAGCGTTTCATAATTCCCGCTGATGATGATCCCGCACTCCTTCTCAATATAATCAAATTTCGAACCCTCCAGATGGCTCAGCGACAGGTTGCGGAACAGTTTCACCGGCATATAGCTATCCTCCAGCATCAGCGGCTTACCATCGACGTAGCGCACCCGCCGTGAGAAGTAGATCCGTTCATCAATTTTAATCCGCAGCAGGCTGGCGATGGCCGGCGGGGCAGGCATCACCTCGAAGGCCAGCACCTGGCTCACCACCTCTTTGCCCTGCTTGCGCAGCACTTCCGCCAGGCCGGTGAGATTGCTGGTTTCATGATGGACGTCCTTACGCGCCACGAACGTTCCCGAGCCGTGGCGACGCACAACCAATCCCCAGTCCACCAGCAGGTCGATGGCTTTGCGGATAGTCATGCGCGCCACCCCGAACTCCTCGGCCAGTTTTTTCTCTCCCGGTAGCGGGCTACCGATGGCGAAGTCGGCGGAATTCAGCCGCAGCCGCAGGCGGTCAGCAATGGATTTGTAGATCACCAGTAGTCCTCTTGTGCAGGAAAATGGAATGTCGCTGTCTTCTCTTTTCGTTGAAAAAATAGATTTATTACAAGTAATTAGTACTCATTCATTTCGTTAATTCCACTGTCTGATTTATTGATGTCTAACTTTGATTATAGAAGTAGACAACTTTGGCCAAATTAAAACCATGAATGAGATCACGAATCGCAACGGCGCGGCATGTTGTCGGACGGGCAAATTTCTATTCTCGAGTGAGGCCGGTAATCAAGAAAAAGAAGGCCACTCACCCTACGAGTTGTTACATGAGGATTTTCAAATGCTCAGTCAAATACAACGCTTTGGCGGCGCCATGTTTACCCCGGTTTTGTTGTTTCCTTTTGCCGGGATTGTGGTCGGTATCGCCATCATGCTGCGCAACCCGATGTTCGTCGGCGAAGCGCTGACCGCACCCGACAGCCTGTTTGCCCAGATCGTTCACATCATTGAAGAGGGCGGCTGGACCGTCTTTCGTAATATGCCGCTGATTTTCGCCGTCGGTCTGCCGATCGGCCTGGCGAAACAGGCCCAGGGCCGGGCCTGTCTGGCGGTGCTGGTGAGCTTTCTCACCTGGAACTACTTTATCAACGCCATGGGGATGACCTGGGGCCACTTCTTTGGCGTCGACTTTGCCGTTGAACCCACGGCAGGCAGCGGCCTGACGATGATTGCCGGGATCAAAACCCTCGACACCAGCATTATCGGCGCCATCGTCATCTCCGGCCTGGTGACGGCCCTGCACAATCGCTATTTCGATAAACCCCTGCCGGTATTCCTCGGCATCTTTCAGGGCTCATCGTTTGTGGTCATTGTCGCCTTCCTCGCGATGATCCCCTGCGCCTGGCTGACCCTGCTCGGCTGGCCAAAGGTCCAGCTGGGCATTGAATCGCTGCAGGCCTTCCTGCGCTCAGCCGGGGCGCTTGGGGTGTGGGTCTACATCTTCCTTGAGCGCATTCTGATCCCCACCGGTCTGCACCACTTCGTCTATGGTCCGTTCATCTTTGGCCCGGCGGTGGTGGAGGGCGGTCTGCAGGTCTACTGGGCGGAGCATCTGCAGGCGTTTAGTCAAAGTACGGAACCGCTGAAGACGCTGTTCCCGGAGGGCGGCTTTGCCCTGCACGGTAACTCGAAAGTGTTTGGTTCGGTGGGGATTGCGCTGGCGCTCTACTTCACCGCCGCGCCGGAAAACCGCGTCAAGGTCGCTGGCTTGCTCATCCCTGCCACCCTGACCGCGATGCTGGTCGGGATCACCGAACCACTGGAGTTCACCTTCCTGTTCATCTCGCCGCTGCTGTTTGCCGTTCACGCGGTGCTGGCGGCGACCATGGCGACGGTGATGTACATCTGCGGGGTGGTAGGCAATTTCGGCGGCGGCCTGCTCGATCAATTCTTGCCGCAAAACTGGATCCCGATGTTCCATCACCACGCCTCGATGATGTTCATTCAGATAGGCATCGGCCTCTGTTTCACCGCCCTGTACTTCGTGGTCTTCCGCACCTTGATCCTGCGTCTGAACCTGAAGACGCCTGGTCGGGAAGAGAGCGAAATCAAGCTCTACAGCAAGGCCGATTACCAGGCGGCACGAGGTAAAACCACGGCCGCCGCCGCGCCAGAGACCCGGCTGGGTCAGGCTGCTGGCTTCCTGCAGGCCC
Organism: Klebsiella sp. G-Nf4; assembly: GCF_002810615.1. Lineage (NCBI taxonomy): Bacteria > Pseudomonadati > Pseudomonadota > Gammaproteobacteria > Enterobacterales > Enterobacteriaceae > Klebsiella > Klebsiella sp. G-Nf4. The sequence continues at coordinate 67,994 of NZ_PION01000017.1, forward strand.
TCGGTGGCGCCGACAACATTGAAAGCATTAACAACTGCGCCACCCGACTGCGCATCGCGCTGGTCGATATGGCGAAAACGCAAAGTGACGACGTCTTTAAAGCGCTGGGCGCCCACGGGGTAGTACGCCGCGGCAACGGGATTCAGGTCATCGTCGGCCTGCACGTTCCCCAGGTGCGCGACCAGCTGGAAAACCTGATGAAAGATTTTCTTTCGACCGAACATACCACCATGACGGAGGCAGTATCATGAAAAAATTCTCAGTTGTTATCGCAGGCGGCGGCAGCACCTTCACCCCGGGCATTGTTCTGATGCTGCTGGCAAACCAGGATCGTTTTCCGCTGCGGTCGCTGAAATTTTACGACAACGACGGCGCGCGGCAGGAGACAATCGCCGAGGCGTGCAAAGTGATCCTCAAAGAGCAGGCGCCGGATATTCAATTCAGCTATACCACCGATCCGCAGGCGGCGTTTACCGATGTTGATTTCGTCATGGCGCATATCCGCGTCGGTAAATATCCGATGCGTGAACAGGATGAGAAAATCCCGCTGCGCCACGGCGTGCTGGGCCAGGAGACCTGTGGACCGGGGGGGATCGCCTACGGTATGCGCTCTATCGGAGGCGTGCTGGAGCTGGTGGATTATATGGAAAAATACTCGCCGAACGCCTGGATGCTCAACTACTCCAACCCGGCGGCGATTGTGGCGGAAGCCACCCGGCGTCTGCGGCCGAACGCCAAAATCCTCAACATCTGCGATATGCCGATCGGCATTGAAGGGCGGATGGCGCAGATTGTCGGCCTCAAAGATCGCAAACAGATGCGCGTGCGCTACTACGGCCTCAATCACTTTGGCTGGTGGACGTCGATTGAAGACCTCGACGGCAACGATTTGATGCCGAAGCTGCGCGAGTATGTGGCGAAATATGGCTATGTGCCGCCCTCTAACGATCCGCACACCGAGGCCAGCTGGAACGATACCTTCGCCAAAGCGAGAGACGTGCAGGCGCTGGATCCGCAGACCATGCCGAACACCTACCTGAAATATTACTTGTTCCCGGACTACGTGGTAGCTCACTCCAACCCGGAACGCACCCGCGCCAACGAGGTGATGGATCATCGGGAGAAAAACGTCTTCAGTGCCTGCCGGGCGATTATTGCCGCCGGGAAATCCACTGCCGGCGATCTGGAGATTGACGAGCATGCGTCGTATATCGTCGATCTGGCGACGGCCATCGCCTTTAACACGCAGGAAAGGATGCTGCTGATTGTGCCAAACAACGGCGCGATCCATAACTTTGACGCCGACGCGATGGTGGAGATCCCGTGCCTGGTGGGCCACAACGGACCGGAACCGCTGACGGTCGGCGACATCCCGCACTTCCAGAAAGGGATGATGAGCCAGCAGGTGGCAGTGGAAAAACTGGTGGTCGATGCCTGGGAACAACGCTCTTACCACAAGCTGTGGCAGGCGATTACCCTGTCGAAAACCGTACCGAGCGCCTCGGTGGCGAAAGCGATCCTCGACGACCTGATTGCGGCCAACAAAGATTACTGGCCTGAGCTGCATTAATCCCCGCTGTTTGACCGGCGCCCGCGGGGCGCCGGTTCTTCTCCCCGGTTCCTGATTTACGCTATGCTGAAGCCTGCCTGCGCGATGAACAAGGAACTGTAATGAAAATCTCCCGCCTCGGCGAAGCGCCAGATTACCGCTTTTCGCTGGCTAACGAACGCACCTTTCTGGCGTGGATCCGCACGGCGCTCGGTTTTCTGGCTGCTGGCGTCGGCCTTGACCAGTTAGCGCCGGACTTTGCCACGCCGCTGATCCGTGAAATTCTTGCCCTGCTGCTGTGTCTCTTTGCCGGCGGCATGGCCATCTATGGCTATCTGCGCTGGCTGAATAACGAGAAGGCGATGCGTCTGAAGCAGGACCTTCCCTATACCCGCACGCTGCTGGTGATTAGCATCCTGCTGTTGGCGGTGGTGGCCGCGGTGATGCTGCTGGTGGTGTATGGCGGATAAACGCCGGGCGCGGCGGGAAGGCGATCCGGGACTACAGCCAGAGCGCACCTCGCTGGCCTGGTTTCGCACTCTGTTGGGCTATGGCGCGCTGATGGCGCTGGCGATTAAACACAGCTGGCACCGCGCCGGCCTGCCGTTCTGGCTGTCGATCGGCGTGCTGGCGATAGTGGCGGTGATCCTCTGGGGCTATACCCGCCGTCGTCATCTGATGGACGTCGATGACAGCGATTTTTTTCAGCCGCGGGTGGTTCGTGACAAATTTTTGATCGCTCTCGCAGTACTTTCTCTGGCATTCCTGTTTGCTGTTACTCACCTTCAACAGATCGTTTTATTCATTAGGGATATGTCATGACAGGATGTCCGGCGAATTTGCCTCTCACTCATGCCCCCGGCCAGCAACATGACACTCCCTTTCAGGCTGTCGTGGTGGAGGCGCATCATTGCCACCAGCCGCAGGCGTTCTATGCGCAACTGCGTAAACAGGGTCTCACCGCTATCCATTTTATTCCGCAGCTGGCGGCCGGCGATGCCGCGCTCTGGGGTGAGTTTCTTTGCACTGTCTTTCACCGCTGGGTGCGGGAAGATATTGGGCGAATCGATATTTTGCTGTTTAGTGAGACGCTGAGCGCCTGGTGCGGCGAGACGCTGACCCAGCCAGGCGCGCCAGCGGCCAACAGCACCTGCTACGGCTGCCCGTGGCTGCGCCTGTGCCGCTGCGGCGAACAGGAAGACCCGCTGTGCGCGGGTTACCGGCAGTTCTACGATCTTAGCGGGCCTTATATGCGAGTGATGCGAGATTTACGCCGACAGCAGCGGCCGCCAGAGGCGCTGATGCCGCTGCTGCGCTGAAGGTTAGCGCCCCTTCGCCAGATACTGCGCCATCTCCTCTTCCGGCACCATGCCGCCGCCGGTCGCCCACACCAGGTGGGTGGCGTGCTGCAGCTGTTGTTCACTCAGACCTTGTAGCTGATGGTACGCCTGGCTGGCGCAGACCCGCTGCGGCCCGGCCATTCCGGCCAGCGCGGACGGTTCAAGGCGAATGTTTTCCGCTTTCGCCAGCCAGCCCAGCATGTCGTACATCGTCTGATCATCAAGGGTATACAGCCCGTCGAGCAGGCGCTCCATCGCCCGGCCAACGAACCCGGAAGCGCGGCCGACCGCCAGACCGTCGGCGGCGGTCAGATTATCAATCCCTAAATCCTGCACCGCAATCTGGTCGTGGAGCCCGGTATAGATGCCGAGCAGCATGCATGGCGAGTGGGTCGGTTCGGCGAACAGGCAGTGAACGTGGTCGCCGAAGGCCAGCTTCAGGCCGAATGCCACGCCGCCGGGGCCGCCGCCAACGCCGCACGGCAGATAGACGAACAGCGGATGATCGGCATCGACCACACGCCCTGCTTTGGCAAACTGCGCCTTCAGGCGCTCGCCGGCTACGGCATAGCCGAGGAACAGCGTGCGCGAGTTTTCATCATCGATGAAAAAGCAGTTCGGGTCGGATTCCGCTGCCTTGCGTCCCTGTTCGACCGCCACGCCGTAGTCCTCTTCATATTCAACGACCGTCACGCCGTGGCTGCGCAGTTTGGCCTTTTTCCATGCTCTGGCATCGGCAGACATATGTACCGTAACCTTAAAGCCGATGCGCGCGCTCATGATGCCGATCGACATCCCGAGGTTGCCGGTGGAGCCGACGGCGATGCTGTACTGGCTGAAGAACTGTTTAAATTCCGGCGTCAGCAATTTGCGATAATCATCTGCGGTACTGAGCAGCCCGGCTTCCAGCGCCAGCTTTTCCGCATGGGTCAGCACTTCATAAATGCCGCCGCGTGCCTTAATGGAACCCGAAATCGGCAGGTGGCTATCTTTTTTCAGTAACAGATCGCCATTAATCGGCTGGTTGAATTGTTGCTCGAGGCGGCGTTTCATTGCCGGAATGGCAACCACTTCTGATTCGATAATCCCGCCGGTGGCGGCCGTTTCCGGGAAAGCTTCCGCCAGATAGGGCGCGAAGCGCTGCAGGCGTTCGTGAGCGTCTTTTACATCTGCGGCGGTCAGGCCGACATAGGGCAAACCTTGCGCCAGCGTTGTCGTTGCCGGGTTAAACCAGGTGGTTTCTTTCAGGGCGATCAGATCCTGCACAAGCGGGAAGGTCGCGGTTAATTGGGTCAGGTCAGCGTTTTTCATATTACGTCTCGTTCGCTTAGATGATGAAAGAAAGCAGGAAGGTGCAGGCTAGTGCAAGTAGTGAAGCGATAAATGTCGCCGTCGTATAGTACTTGAACGTTTCACTGAGGCTGGCGCCGCAGTACTGTTTTACCAGCCAGAAAAGGGAATCGGTGACGATCGTGCAGCCAATGGCGCCGGAACCGATGGCAATGGCGATGATCTCCGGGCTTACGCCAGGATAAAGCGGCAGCATCGGCGCAACGATGGCGGTAGCGCCCATCATCGCCACGGTGGCGGAGCCGACGGCGGCGTGCAGGATAAGCGCCACCAGCCAGGCCAGCAGAATCGGATGCATATGCAGATTCGAGAGGATCACCGCCAGGCTATCGGCCAGGCCGCTGGATTTCAAAATCGCGTTGAACGCGCCGCCGGCGCCAATAATCAGCAGAATGTTGGCGATCGATCCGAAGCCGTTTTCGGTGTGGGTCAGCAGGACGCCCATCCCCATCTGGCGACGAATGCCGAGAATGTAATAGGCGACAAAGACGGCGATAAACATGGCGGTGATGGGGTTGCCGATAAATTCCAGCAACATATACAGCGTGCCACCTTTCGCCATGTTCAGTTCGGCGACGGTTTTCACCAGCATCAGGCCAATCGGCAGCAGTACGGTAAACAGCGTGGCGCCGAGCGACGGCAGCGTCGATTCTTCGCGAACGTCGAGGTTGGAAAATTCGGCCGGTACCGATTTAAACGGCAGACGGTTGCCGAGCAGCTTGAGGAACAGCGGGCCGCCGACCAGCGAGGCCATCAGGCCGACCAGCAGACCATAGACGATAACCGTCCCGATATCGGCGCCCAGTTTGTTGGCAACGAACAGCGCGGCCGGGTGCGGCGGCACCACGCAATGTACCGCCATCAGGGCCGTACACAGCGGAATGGCCAGCTTCAGCAGTGAGGTATTGGTTTTTTTAGCGATGGAGAACGCCAGCGGGATCAGCAGCACCACGCCGACTTCGACAAACAGCGTAATGCCGCAGATCAGGCCGACCAGCACCATAATCACGTCCGCCGACAGCCAGCGGCAGCGCTGCAGCGTCAGGCCGATACGCTCCGCCGCGCCGGAAACCTCCATCATCTTACCGAGAATGGTGCCGAGACCGATCACCGCCGCCAGGAAGCCCAGCGTGCCGCCGATCCCACTCTCAATGGCGTTGACCATCTCCAGCGGGCCCATCCCCATCATCGCGCCGACGAAAAAGCTCGCCAGCAGCAGCGCCAGAAACGGATGAAACTTCAGTTTGACGATCGTTAAGACGATTAACACGATGCTTATCAGCAGCGTGCTCACAACCCAGATTTGCGATTCCATACCCCACCTCGCCGTAAATAACGTGTGGTTATTGAACAGAAAACCGGCATGGGCTGACAAACGATATAAATGGCCTTTCAGATGAGCCAAATTGAATCAAGAAGGTGATTTAGCTCTAAAAGTGACCTTTAAACTTGCAGTGAGTCAAATTAATTCATCCTTTAGCGGAAGTCCCGGCGTTATTTTTTTATTATCCAGACTCCTCTTCTCGCCAGGATCGCGTTATGGATGCACTAAAAACCTTAGGTACCCGGTTGCTCAACGGCTGGCAGCTCTCCAGGCTGTCGACGTTTGAAGTGGCGGCGCGGCATGAGTCGTTCGCCCTGGCCGCAGACGAGCTGGCGCTCACGCCAAGTGCTGTCAGTCACCGGATTAATCAGCTGGAAGAAGAGCTGGGGATCCAGCTCTTTGTCCGCTCGCACCGCAAAGTGGAGCTGACGCGTGAAGGGAAGCGCGTTTACTGGGCGCTGAAGTCGTCGCTGGATGGCCTCAATCAGGAGATTCTGGACATCAAAAACCAGGAACTCTCCGGCAGCCTGACGGTTTATTCGCGCCCGTCGATAGCCCAGTGCTGGCTGGTGCCCGCGCTGGGGGATTTTAGCCGCCGCTACCCGGCCATCTCGCTGACCGTGCTGACCGGCAACGATAACGTCAATCTGCAGCGGGCGGGTATCGATCTGGCAATCTATTTTGATGATGCGCCGTCGTCGCAACTTAGCCACCATTTTCTGATGGATGAGGCGATCGTGCCGGTCTGTACGCCGAATTATGCCCGCCAGCACCAGTTAACGCAGCATCCTGACAATCTGCGCCACTGCACACTGCTCCACGATCGCCAGGCATGGAGCAACGACTCGGGGACCGATGAGTGGTATAGCTGGGCGCAGCAGTTTGCGGTGGAACTGCCGCCATCGTCGGGCATTGGCTTCGATCGTTCCGATTTAGCAGTGATTGCGGCAATGAACCATGTAGGGGTGGCGATGGGGCGCAAGCGGCTGGTGCAGAAGCGGTTAGAAAGCGGGGAGCTTATCGCGCCGTTCGGCGACATGACGCTGAAATGCCATCAGCATTATTACGTGACGACCCTGCCGGGCCGTCAGTGGCCGAAAATCGACGCCTTTATCGAATGGCTGCACAGCCTGACATAGGGTAAAAGCCGCCACCCGGGGGTAGCCCGGATAAGGCGTAAGCCGCTATCCGGGGATTTCCCTGCTTGCGCTACGCTTAGCAGGGCTACGGTTCTACGGAACCCATCGCCGGGGCCTTCATCAGAACGGCAGCCCGGATAAGGCGTCAGCCGCCATCCGGGGAACGGCCGACGCGCTTATACCGGCTGCTGATGGCGAGTAAAGCGCGAGGCCAGCGGCAGCCAGCACAGCAGAATCAACAGGCCCATCAGCATCATCAGAAGGCCGAGGCTGCCCTGACCGGTTTGCGGCATCATCGCTGACAGCCAGGCCAGTACGCCGGAGCCGATATTCTGCAAACCGCCCACCAGGGCCCCGGCGGTACCGGCGAGGAACGGGAATGGCTCCATCGCGCCGCTGGTGGCCAGCGGGAACAACATCCCGGCGCCGAAGAAGAACAGCGCCGCAGGCACCAGCAGGGTCCAGACAGTCATGATGCCCAGCAGCCCAGGGATCCACATCATCAAACCTGCCAACAGGCAGCAAATAACCGATTGCCACATCAGCGTCGGGAAACGCTTGTTCGGCCGGCCGGCAAACCATGCGCCGAAGAATGCCGCCGGGATCGGCAGAATAAACAGAATACTCACCGCCATGCTGCTCAGACCGAGCACCGCGCCCATCAGCACCCCGGAGCAGGCTTCGAATACCGCTATCCCCGCCAGGCCGCCGATCAGCATCAGCAGATAGCAGTTAAACGCCCCGGTACCGAACAGCGTTTTGTAGCTAGTCAGGAGTTTGGTGCGCGGCGCGCCTTCCGGGCGCGTTTCCGGCATCCACTTCGCCATGCTAAAGGTCACCCCGGCGCACAGGACCAGCAGGAAAGCGTAGCAGGCGCGCCAGTTCCACAGGGTGTCGAGGATGCCGCCGAGCAGCGGCGCAATCAGCGGGCTGACCAGAATACCCATATTTAACAAGCTATTGGCATGACGCAGCTGAGCGCCTTCGTACAGGTCGCGGGGCAGGGTGCGCGCCATCACGCCGCCGACCCCCGTACCCATCCCTTGCATGGCGCTGGCGGCGATCAGCACCGGCAGGCTATGGGTGGTAATGGCTACCAGCGTCGCCAGCATAAAAATCGACATCCCGACGAGGATCACCGGACGGCGGCCCACGCGGTCGGAGAGCGGACCGTAGAACAGCTGTGAAATACCGTAGGTCAGCAGATAGGCCGCCATCACGCTTTGTACCGCCCCTTCGCGGACATTCAGCGCGACCGCCATGTCGGCGATGGCCGGAATATAAATGGTCTGCGCCATCTGGCCGACGGCCACCAGCAGTACCAGCATCAACAACAAATTGAAGTTCTTATGCCGTTTCATGTCGATGAATACTTTGTGAGTAATTAGAAGTGAAGAATATGTGACTGGCACACCCCGTAAACGATGGAGGAATCTACCATATAAAAATGACAGAACAACTGCAAAGTACCGATTGCTGGGGGGAGTCGAGGCAGATTTTGTAAACAGGTTCGGCAACTAATGTTGCCATTTCAGGCTATGACAGCCGCAGGAGGATCGCCCCGGCGGCAATCCCGCAGGCGGCCACGATGCGCAGCGGTATCAGTTGCTCTTTCAGGACGATAAAGGCGATCAGCGCGCCGAAGAGAATGGAGGTTTCACGTAGCGCGGCGACCACCGCCAGCGGCGCTTGCGTCATCGCCCATAGCGCCAGACCATAGGAGCCCATGGTGCCGACACCGCCGAGGATGCCCTTTTTCCAGTGCTGACGTAAATAACGACTGGCCTCTCGCCGTCGCGCCACCATGGCCCAGCACAGCAGGCAGAAACCGTTCATAAAAAAGGTCCACAGGGTATAACCCAGTGCAGAGCCCGCCAGCCGGACGCCGGTGCCGTCCACCAGCGTGTAGCCGGCGATAAAGCAGGCGTTGATCAGCGCCAGCACGATGCCTTTGCGGGAGCTAACGCGGCCGTGAAAGGCCATCGCCAGAATCGCCAGGCAAATAACGCCGATGCCCAGCCAGGCCAGCGGCGATAAGCGATCGCCAAGAAAAATGACGCTAATGGCTGCCACCAGCAGCGGTGCGGTGCCGCGCATCAGCGGATAGGTCTGGCTCATATCCGACACCTGGTAGGTCTTCGCTACCAGCACCGTATACACCACCTGCAATGCGCAGGACGCCGCCAGATAAGGCGCGCTGGCCAGCGTCGGCTGCGGCGCGAAGGGCAGCATCACCAGGGCGAGCAGCGCGGCCGAGCCGCTGACGCCGATCGCCGCGTACATTTTATCGCCGCTGGCTTTGACGATAGCGTTCCAGCTGGCGTGCAGCAGGGCGGCGAACAGCAAAATGCAGAATACGGTGAGGGTCATCGCAAAACGATTCAGAAGTTAAGGTCTTCGGACTGTAACATGCGCCCGCGCAGCCAACCAGCTGCGGCTAAAGCGAGCAGAACAGACGATGCGTGACCCGGGGTTCATCGTATACCGGGCGAAAACCAAGCTTTTCATAAAAGGGCCAGGCCTGTGCCGGGGCATGGGTGTTAAGAAAATCGAACCAGGCGCTGGAGTGGGTAATGACCGAGACCAGGAGCTGCTGGCCGATCCCCCGGCGACGATAGCGTTCGCTAATGTAGAGATGGCGAATGCGCCCGACCCGCGGCTGTGGACTGAAGGGATCGCTATTGATGCCGCATACCCCTACCAGCTGGTGGTTCACGAAGGCGCCCAGCAGCGTTTCGCCCGGCGCGTTAAAGCGGTTTTTGCCGCTCTGCCAGTTTTCCGCCAGGCGGCGCAGCATATTGAAATGCTGTTCAAGGCTTTCGATTCGTAGCGCCGCGAACCCCGGGACATCCGGCGTCGTGGCGGCAATTAACAGGGGTGGCATAGCTTCCTCCATCAAGTCATCCCGGGACTCCCGGCGGGCGCCTGCAGGGGGGCGGTTTCCCGCCCCCCTCAGGTGCGACTTGAACCTGAATCAGCGGAACTGTTTCAGGACTGCATCAAGTAGTTGCAACACAGCAACCATGAGTTTCAGGATTAAAATAATAATATCCATTCCGCCCATACGCGCGTCTCCTGTGGTTAAGGAGCACAATAAGCTGACTTACCTTTCCGCTGCCTGTTGCCAGCTTATCCCTGCCTGTCGCCGGCGGCGTCTGCCCTGGCCGATAGTTCGTCCTTTCCGTAGACGGCTTCCCGGCCCGCCGCCTGCAACAGCAGGGGTGCGCAGCGTTGACCCACGCGTTGCCGCGCGGTTCAGATACTGCACGTTGTTGACGTAACACAGTGTGCTCTCTCGGGGTTAAGGCACTGACGGCACCACCCGTTTCAGCCAGGACTTCGTTGCGCCGGTCAAACTTGCGGCCCCCGAATGGCACAAAGTGAACACACCCAGTATAGATAAATACTGTATGGATGAACAGTATTTTTTGGACAAATTCGCCCCCCTCGTCCATACTCTATGACAGAGAAATATCGTCCTTAAATTGCGCGAACTGCAGCGATCGCGTATACTTTTGGCGTTGACGTAATACAGTGTGCTTGCGGCTACCACCCGTAACAATGCTGATAAAAACCTCGCTCCGGCGGGGTTTTTTGTTTTCTGCCGCTTATGTCGCAAATTGTGATCTTTCGCGCAAATTTTCCTGGATGAAAATAAATCCATTGTGAAAATGGAAAACCTGTGTTTGTATGAATTCAGCTTATTTATTGACACAACAGGTCCCTAATGAACGCAACCCTGATCGCTTCGACCCTACTAAAAACCGCGCCTGCCGCGGTGGTCGTCGTGTCTGTGGTGGTCGTCGTCGGCAACGCGCCGTAGGGTCCGGAACAACACGAATTCCAAACCCCGCCGGCGCAAACCGAGCGGGGTTTTTTGTTGGCGAGCCCCCCGGTAAAGTCGGCCCAGAATAAAAGGACTGGAGCATGGCAAGTTCGGGCACAACATCAAACACAATGCGCTTTACCGGCGCGCAGCTGGTTGTTCATTTACTGGAACGCCAGGGCATCACTATGGTCAGCGGCATCCCGGGCGGTTCTATTCTGCCTATCTACGATGCCTTAAGCCAAAGCACGCAGATCCGCCACATCCTGGCGCGCCACGAGCAGGGCGCGGGTTTTATCGCTCAAGGGATGGCGCGAACCGAAGGCAAACCCGCCGTCTGTATGGCCTGTAGCGGCCCTGGCGCCACCAACCTGATTACGGCGATCGCCGATGCCCGCCTCGATTCAATCCCTCTGGTGTGCATCACCGGCCAGGTGCCGGCCTCCATGATTGGCACCGACGCTTTCCAGGAAGTCGACACCTACGGCATCTCTATCCCCATCACCAAGCATAACTATCTGGTGCGCGACATCGCCGAGCTGCCGCAGGTGATGAGCGACGCCTTCCGTATTGCCCAGTCCGGGCGTCCCGGACCGGTGTGGATAGACATTCCTAAGGACGTACAGTCGGCCACTATTGAACTGGAGACCCTGCCAGAACCGGGCGAGCGCGCCCCGGCACCGGCCTTCGCCCCTGAAAGCGTGCGTGAAGCAGCGGCGATGATCAACGCGGCGAAGCGCCCGGTGCTCTATCTGGGCGGCGGGGTGATTAACGCGCCGCAGCCGATTCGTCAGCTGGCGGAAAAAGCCAACCTGCCGACCACCATGACCCTGATGGCGCTGGGCATGCTGCCGAAGGCGCACCCGCTGTCGCTGGGGATGCTGGGGATGCACGGCGCGCGCAGCACCAACTTCATTTTGCAGGAAGCGGATTTACTGATTGTTTTAGGCGCGCGTTTTGATGACCGGGCGATTGGCAAGACCGAACAGTTCTGCCCGAACGCGAAGATTATCCACGTCGATATCGACCGCTCTGAGCTGGGCAAAATCAAGCAACCGCACGTCGCGATTCAGGGCGATGTGGCGGAAGTCTTAGCCCAGCTGATCCCGCAGATTGAAGCACAGCCGCGCGATGAATGGCGCCAGCTGGTGGCAGATTTACAGCGTGAATTCCCCTGCGCCATCCCGCAGGAAAGTGACCCGCTCTCCCATTACGGCCTGATTAACGCCGTGGCCGCCTGCGTTGACGATGAGGCGATCATCACCACCGATGTGGGTCAGCATCAGATGTGGACGGCGCAGGCCTACCCGCTCAACCGTCCGCGCCAGTGGCTGACTTCCGGCGGTCTTGGCACCATGGGCTTCGGCCTGCCGGCGGCCATCGGCGCGGCGCTGGCGAATCCGCAGCGCAAGGTTATCTGTTTCTCCGGCGACGGCAGCCTGATGATGAATATTCAGGAGATGGCCACCGCCGCCGAAAATCGGTTGGATGTCAAAATTATCCTGCTGAACAACGAAGCGCTGGGGCTGGTGCACCAGCAGCAGAGCCTGTTCTATCAGCAGGGCGTGTTCGCCGCCACCTATCCGGGGATGATTAACTTTATGCAAATCGCCGCCGGTTTTGGTCTGCAAACCTGTGATTTAAATAACGAAGCCGATCCGCAGGCGGCGCTGCAGGCGATCATCGACCGTCCGGGTCCGGCGCTGATCCACGTGCGCATCGACGCGCAGCAGAAAGTGTATCCGATGGTACCGCCGGGTGCGGCCAATACTGAAATGGTGGGGGGATAAGCCATGCAAAAACAATGTGATAACGTCATTCTGGAGCTCACTGTCCGCAACCACCCTGGCGTGATGACCCACGTCTGCGGGCTATTTGCCCGCCGCGCGTTTAACGTTGAAGGCATTCTCTGCTTGCCGATCCAGGGCAGCGAGCACAGCCGCATCTGGCTGCTGGTGAACGACGATCAGCGTCTTGGCCAGATGATTAGCCAGATAGAAAAACTGGAAGACGTCACCAACGTGGCGCGCAACCAGTCCGATCCCACCATGTTTAACAAAATTGCGGTGTTCTTCGAGTAAATCGCGCAAGGCTTGAACGGTAAGGTGCTTATGGTTAAGGTAAGCGCCTTTGCCGGATGGCGCTGCGCTTATCCGGCCTACGGACACAGCGCTTTTTCGTCTCAGGCACCAGGACCCTATCATGACCACCATCGCCCTTATTGACGATCATTTGATTGTCCGCTCCGGCTTTGCTCAGCTGCTGGGGCTGGAAGCTGATTTTCAGGTTGTCGCCGAATTTGGTAGCGGCCGCGAGGCGCTGGCGGGGCTACCGGGGCGCGGTGTACAGGTCTGTATCTGCGATATCTCCATGCCGGATATTTCCGGGCTGGAGCTGCTCAGCCAGTTGCCGAAGGGGATGGCGACGATCATGCTGTCGGTGCACGATAGCCCGGCGCTGATCGAGCAGGCGCTGAACGCCGGCGCGCGCGGCTTCCTGTCGAAACGCTGCAGCCCGGATGAACTTATCGCCGCGGTGCGCACGGTGGCGGCGGGTGGTTGCTATCTCACGCCGGATATCGCCATGAAGCTGGCCGCCGGGCGCCAGGATCCGCTCACCAAACGCGAACGCCAGGTGGCGGAAAAACTGGCGCAGGGGATGGCGGTGAAAGAGATTGCCGCCGAGCTCGGCCTGTCGCCGAAAACCGTTCACGTTCACCGCGCCAACCTGCTGGAAAAACTGGGCGTCAGTAACGACGTTGAGCTGGCGCGCCGCATGTTCGATAGCTGGCAATGAAGGCTGTCGTCTCACGATTGCTGTCGGTGATCGGCTGCGCCTTTATCTTCTCCGCCGCCTGGTTTTGCCTGTGGAGTATCAGTCTGCATCTGGTGGAACGCGCGGATTTAGCGGTGCTGCTGTTTCCCTTTGGCCTGCGTTTAGGGCTGATGCTGCAATGCCCGCGTGGCTACTGGCCGGTGCTGCTGGGCGCCGAGTGGCTGCTTATCTTCTGGCTGACGCAGGAAGTGGCGCTGGCGCACCCGATAATATTGATGACCGGAAGTCTGCTGACCCTGCTGCCGGTAGCGTTGATTTCACGCTATCGCCATCAGCGCGACTGGCTGACATTGCTGCGCCAGGGCGGGGCGCTGATCGCCGCCTCGCTGCTGCAATCGCTGCCGTGGCTGGCGCAAGGGAGCGAAGGATTGACCGCCCTGCTGTTAACGCTGACCGGCGGCCTGACGCTGGCGCCGACCTGCCTGGTTATCTGGCACTATCTTACCAGTACCGTCTGGCAGCCACTGGGGCCCGCGCTGGTCTCGCAGCCGATTAACTGGCGCGGCCGGCATCTGATCTGGTACCTGCTGTTATTCACCATTAGCCTGTGGCTGCAGCTTGGGCTGCCCGCCGAGCTCTCCCGCTTTACCCCGTTTTGCCTCGCGCTGCCGATTATCGCCCTCGCCTGGCACTACGGCTGGCAGGGGGCGCTGATCGCCACCCTGATGAACGCCATCGCGCTGATTGCCAGCCAGACCTGGCACGATCACCCGGTCGATTTATTGCTTTCACTGCTGGCGCAGAGCCTGACCGGGCTGCTGCTGGGGGCGGGGATCCAGCGATTGCGCGAGCTTAACCTGTCGCTACAGAACGAGCTGGCGCGTAATCGGCGGCTGGCGGAACGCCTGCTGGAAACGGAAGAGAGCGTGCGGCGTGACGTGGCGCGCGAGCTCCACGATGATATTGGCCAGACGATCACGGCAATTCGCACCCAGGCGGGGATCGTCCAGCGTCTGGCGCCGAATAACGGCAGCGTGCGCCAGAGCGGCCAGCTGATAGAACAGCTGTCGCTGGGAGTTTACGACTCGGTGCGAAGACTGCTTGGTCGCCTGCGTCCGCGCCAGCTTGACGATCTGCCGCTTGAACAGGCGATACGTTCGTTGATGCGCGAAATGGAACTGGAAGACCGCGGCATCGTCAGCCATCTCGACTGGCGGATTAACGAGGCGGGGCTGAGCGAAAACCAGCGCGTGACGCTGTTTCGCGTCTGCCAGGAAGGACTCAATAATATCGTCAAGCACGCCAGCGCCAGCGCCGTCACCCTGCAGGGCTGGCAGCAGGATGGGCGATTGATGCTGGTGCTGGAGGATGACGGCTGCGGCCTGCCGCCGGGCTCGAATCTGCAGGGGTTCGGCCTGACCGGTATGCGTGAACGCGTCACCGCGCTGGGCGGTACGCTGACCATCTCCTGCACGCATGGCACCCGCGTGTGCGTCAATTTACCGCTGCGTTACGCCTGAGAGGAGCGCCGATGTTTGCCTTTTTAAAAGCGCCGCCGGACGCCACTCCAGTTAGCGATAAACGCGAGCTGGACGAGCGTTATCGTTACTGGCGTCGACATATTCTGCTCACTATCTGGCTTGGTTACGCGCTGTTTTATTTCACCCGCAAAAGCTTTAATGCCGCGGTGCCTGAAATTCTTGCCAGTAACGTCCTGACCCGCAGCGATATTGGCCTGCTGGCCACGCTGTTTTACATCACTTATGGGCTGTCGAAATTTTTCTCCGGTATCGTCAGCGACCGCTCCGACGCCCGCTATTTTATGGGGCTGGGGCTGATTGCCACCGGGGTGGTGAATATTCTGTTCGGTTTTTCCACTTCGCTATGGGCCTTCGCGCTGCTGTGGGCGCTGAATGCCTTCTTCCAGGGCTGGGGCTCGCCGGTGTGCGCCCGGCTGCTGACGGCCTGGTATTCGCGGACCGAACGCGGCGGCTGGTGGGCGCTATGGAATACCGCGCATAACGTCGGCGGCGCGCTGATCCCGATGGTGGTGGGGGCGGCGGCGCTGCACTACGGCTGGCGTGCGGGGATGACCATTGCCGGCTGTCTGGCGATCCTCGCCGGGCTGTATCTGTGCTGGCGGCTGCGCGATCGCCCGCAGGCGGTGGGGTTACCCGCCGTGGGCGACTGGCGTCACGATGCGCTGGAAATCGCCCAGCAGCAGGAGGGAGCAGGGCTGACGCGTAAAGCGATCCTGACCCGCTACGTGCTGGCCAATCCCTATATCTGGCTGCTGTCGCTGTGCTATGTGCTGGTGTACGTGGTGCGGGCGGCGATTAACGACTGGGGCAATCTGTATATGTCGGAGACGCTTGGCGTCGATCTGGTGACCGCTAACTCGGCGGTCACCATGTTTGAGCTGGGCGGTTTTATCGGCGCGCTGGTGGCGGGGTGGGGCTCGGATAAGCTGTTTAACGGCAATCGCGGGCCGATGAACCTGATTTTCGCCGCCGGAATTTTGCTGTCGGTTGGCGGGCTGTGGCTGATGCCGTTCGCCAGCTATGTCATGCAGGCGGCCTGCTTCTTCACCACCGGTTTCTTCGTGTTTGGCCCGCAGATGCTGATCGGCATGGCGGCGGCGGAATGTTCGCATAAAGAAGCCGCCGGGGCGGCGACCGGGTTTGTCGGCCTGTTCGCTTATCTTGGCGCCTCGCTTTCCGGCTGGCCGCTGGCGCAGGTGATGGATATCTGGCACTGGACCGGATTCTTCGTGGTGATTGCGATTGCCGCCGGCATTTCCGCGCTGCTGCTGCTGCCGTTTTTAAACGCGCAGGCGCCGCGTACCGCCAGCGAAGCGTGATGTAGCTCACCCTTTCGCCGCGAACGGGGCAAAACTAAGAAATTTTCCCGGTTTCACCTGGACGCCGTCTCAGGCCAGACGGCGCGCTGGTTTTTACAATGCCTGGTTATTACGCAGGCATAAAAAATCAGCTCAGGAGATACCCATGCTGGCCTTTCTGAATCAGGTGCGCAAGCCGACCCTGGATCTGCCGCTCGATGTGCGGCGCAAAATGTGGTTCAAACCTTTCATGCAGTCCTATCTGGTGGTCTTCATCGGCTACCTGACCATGTATCTGATCCGCAAGAACTTTAATATCGCGCAGAACGACATGATCTCCACCTACGGGTTGAGCATGACGCAGCTGGGGATGATTGGCCTGGGCTTCTCCATCACCTACGGCGTGGGCAAGACGCTCGTCTCTTATTATGCCGACGGTAAAAACACCAAGCAGTTCCTGCCGTTTATGCTGATCCTCTCCGCCATCTGTATGCTGGGCTTTAGCGCCAGTATGGGGGCGGGTTCAACCAGCCTGTTCCTGATGATCGCCTTCTATGCGCTGAGCGGCTTCTTCCAGAGCACCGGCGGCTCGTGCAGCTATTCCACCATCACCAAGTGGACGCCCAGACGCAAACGCGGCACCTTCCTCGGCTTCTGGAATATCTCCCACAACCTCGGCGGCGCGGGCGCGGCGGGCGTGGCGCTGTTTGGCGCCAACTATCTGTTCGACGGCCACGTGATAGGCATGTTTATCTTCCCGTCGATTATTGCGCTGATCGTCGGCTTTATCGGCCTGCGCTACGGTAGCGACTCGCCGGAATCCTACGGCCTCGGCACGGCGGAAGAGCTGTTCGGCGAAGCGATCAGCGAAGAGGACAAAGAGACCGAAGAAAATGCGATGACCAAGTGGCAGATCTTTGTAGAGTACGTGCTGAAAAACAAAGTGATCTGGCTGCTGTGCTTCTCCAACATCTTCCTCTACGTGGTGCGTATCGGTATCGATCAGTGGTCCACTGTGTATGCCTTCCAGGAGCTGAAGCTGTCTAAAGAGGTGGCGATTCAGGGCTTTACCCTGTTTGAAGTCGGCGCGCTGGTTGGCACGCTACTGTGGGGCTGGTTGTCGGACCTGGCCAACGGCCGCCGCGCGCTGGTGGCCTGCGTCGCGCTGGCGCTGATTATCGCCACCCTCGGGGTTTACCAACACGCCAGCAACCAGTACGTCTATCTGGCTTCACTGTTTGCGTTGGGCTTCCTGGTGTTTGGTCCGCAGCTGTTGATCGGCGTCGCCGCCGTCGGCTTCGTGCCGAAAAAAGCGATCGGCGCCGCCGATGGAATCAAGGGCACCTTCGCCTATCTGATCGGCGATAGCTTCGCCAAACTGGGTCTCGGGATGATCGCCGACGGCACGCCGGTCTTCGGCCTGACCGGCTGGGCCGGCACCTTTGCGGCGCTGGACGCCGCCGCCATCGGCTGTATCTGCCTGATGGCCATCGTGGCTATCTTCGAAGAGCGTAAAATTCGCCGCGAGAAAAAGAATCGTATTTTGCAGACTGCCTGATTCACCAGGTATTTGGTAACGTTGCCCGGCCATTGCGCCGGGCTTTTTTATAGTTCTTGCTGGCTGGATTGCAGGAGTAGCTCCCGCAGCCACTGCTGCGCCGGGTCATGATGGTTACGCTCGTGCCAGGCCATGCTTTTGGTGAAACCCGGGATCGTCAGCGGCGGTGGGGCGATTTTCATGCCGCTGGCTCTTTTCGCCAGCCGGCGCGGTACCACGGCGATCATGTCGCTCACC
The DNA here is from genome assembly GCF_002810615.1 of Klebsiella sp. G-Nf4. NCBI lineage: Bacteria > Pseudomonadati > Pseudomonadota > Gammaproteobacteria > Enterobacterales > Enterobacteriaceae > Klebsiella > Klebsiella sp. G-Nf4. Next base: position 85,931 of record NZ_PION01000017.1, read on the forward strand.
GCCAGTACTTCCGGCAACACCAGAAAACTGCTGACCGACAATCCTACTCGCCGGGTCCGGCCAAGCGCCGCCAGCGCGTCGTCGGTCACGCCGCGAAAGCTATCGCCCTGCCATGAAACCAGCACATGTTCCAGCGCACAGAAGCGGTCGAGCGTCAGCGGCTGGCTGGCCTGCGGATGGTCTTCGCGCATCAGACAGACATAGTCTTCCTGATACAGCGCCCGGCTGTGCAACGCCGGCGGCGTATCGTGGGGCGTCAATAGCGCAATATCCACTTCACCACGTTCGGACTGTGCCAGCAGCGTGGCCGGTGATTCGGGAATGATGCGCACGCGGATACCCGGCGCCAGTGGCTTCAGCGCGGCGATAAATGGCACGATCACTGCCTTCAACGCATAATCCGTCGCGGCGATGGTCCAGGTAAAATTGGCTTCCAGCGGCTCGAAGATGGCAGGTTGCAGCAGGGTTTCAGCATCGATCAGCAGCTGCTTTACCGGAGCCGCCAGCGCCTGAGCGCGCAGCGTCGGCACCATACCGTGCGGGGCGCGGATAAACAGCGGGTCATTAAAGGCGTCGCGCAGGCGAGTGAGCATGCCGCTGACCGCCGGCTGGGTGAGCGCCAGCCGCGCTGCCGCCCGGGTGACGCTGCGTTCATCGAGCAGCGCATCCAGGGCTTTCAGCAGGTTGAGATCGAGGTTTCTGATATCAGATTTCATGATAGCCATCCGCAAACGCGATAAGTCACATTATGGTATGCCCGGTAGTCGACAGCAGGCAAATTCCCATTATGATAGTGAGGCTGCGATTGGATGAGAGGATGCATGATCTGGATAGGACTGGCCACCCTGGTAGTGGTATTTGTTGTGGGATTTCGGGTGCTTACCTCTGATTCACGCCGCGCGATCCGTCGCCTGAGCGAACGCCTTGGCATAACGCCTGTTCCGCTGGAATCGATGATCGATCAACTGGGAAAAACCGCCGGTAATGAGTATTTGCGCTACCTGGAGCGGCCGAATGAAGCGCATCTGCAGAACGCCGCACAGGTACTGCTGATCTGGCAGACCGCTATCGTCGATGCCAGCGAAAAAAACCTGCATTACTGGTATCGCCTGATGCAAAAAGCGCGTTTAGCGGCGCCGATTACCGACGCGCAAATTCGTCTTGCGCAAGGGTTTCTGCGAGAGCTGGATCCGGATGTGAGCGATTTGCATAATCTGCAGCAGCGCTATAACGCGCTATTCCTGCCGGAAGACGGCGTGCACTGGTTGCACTGATATCACTACTGCTTATGAGTATTATCAAGGATGGTGATTCGATTTATATCACTCTCCCGCGCATGATTAACCTCGTTAAAACAATCGTTCACGAGGTTAATCATGAAACAGCCCCTGCTGCAAAGCGCCATCGTCTGGCCGGAAGCGTATCTGCCGGGCACCACCGACAATTTTGCCTCTAATGAAATTATCGTCAGCGGCCTGACGGCAGCTCAGATATGGGCGCAGCTCGATGACACCACGCTGTGGCCGGGCTATTACAGCAACGTTGCCGATATCCATTTCCATGACGGTAGCGGCCCGACCCTCAGCGCCAACGCCCGCTTCCGCTTCAGCACCTTCGGCTTCCCGATTGAGGCGCAGATTACAGAGTATGTACCTCCCGCTGCCGGGCAGGCGGCGCGCGTAGCCTGGCACGGCTGGGCGGAAGGGGATGCAACGACGCGTCTTGATGTGATCCACGCGTGGCTATTTGAAGATTTGCCCGGCGGGCGCGTACGTATCCTCACCCAGGAGTCGCAAAAAGGCGTTCCGGCGCAGGAGCTGGCGCGTACCTTGCCCAATCCGATGATTAACGGTCACCAGGAATGGATCTGCGGGCTGGTGAAATCGGCTCGCGGCGAGTAAATCCGAGTGCCGGATGGCGGCTGCGCCTTATCCGGCCTACGGTTTCCGCACTCGTCCCTTGTAGGCCGGATAAGCGTAAGCGCCATCCGGCAGAATGACGAAGGCTATATTCTCAGGCTATCCCTTTGTATCATGCCGTGAAAAGCGATGAGAGTTGTGAAAACGTTAAATACGTCACATACAAAATGTTACACTGCGCGGCTTTCAGCCACTTTCTTCGCAGGTCACTCATGAGTCATTCAAATGAAGCCAAACCCCACGCACGCGAGCTGGCGCGGCCAAACTGGTCGGCGGTTTTCGCGGTTGCGTTCTGTGTCGCCTGCCTGATTACCGTTGAGTTTCTGCCGGTCAGCCTGCTGACGCCGATGGCGCTGGATTTAGGCATCTCCGAAGGGATGGCCGGGCAGTCGGTGACGACCACGGCCTTTGTGGCCATGTTCTCCAGCCTGTTTATCACCTCCGTCATTGGCAAAACCGATCGCCGCTACGTCGTTATTCTGTTTTCGCTGCTGCTGACCCTTTCCTGCCTGCTGGTGTCGTTTGCCGATAGCTTCATCCTGCTGCTGCTGGGGCGCGCCTGTCTGGGCCTGGCGCTCGGTGGTTTCTGGGCGATGTCGGCCTCGCTGACCATGCGGCTGGTGCCGATGCGCGTGGTGCCGAAAGCGCTATCGATTATCTTCGGCGCGGTATCAATCGCGCTGGTGATCGCCGCCCCACTGGGCAGTTTTTTGGGCGGGATCATCGGCTGGCGCAACGTCTTTAACGGCGCGGCGGTGATGGGGGTGCTGTGTACGATCTGGGTGCTGAAAGCGCTGCCGTCGCTGCCCGGTGAATCGGCGGCTCAACAGCAAAATATGTTTGGCCTGCTGAAACGCCCGGGGGTGATGGCCGGGATGTGCGCCATTTTCATGGCCTTTGCCGGACAGTTTGCCTTCTTTACCTATATTCGCCCGGTTTTCATGACGCTCGCCGGGTTTGACGTCGACGGCCTGACGCTGGTGCTGCTGAGCTTTGGTATCGCCAGCTTTATCGGTACCTCGCTTTCGTCGGTGCTTCTCAAGCGTTCGGTGAAAGCGGCGCTGGCGATTGCGCCGCTGGTGCTGACCGCCTGCGCGGTGGCGCTGGTACTGTGGGGAGAAAGCAAAATCGTCGCCTCGACGGTAGCGATTATCTGGGGCTTTGCGTTTGCGCTGATCCCGGTGGGGTGGTCAACGTGGATCACCCGTTCGCTCTCCGATCAGGCGGAAAAAGCCGGGTCGATTCAGGTGGCGGTGATCCAGCTGGCCAACACCTGCGGCGCCGCGGTCGGCGGCATTGCGCTTGACCACTTAGGGCTGCTGTCGCCGCTGGTGTTGTCAGGGGTATTGATGCTGTTTACCGGCCTGTTGGTGGCGGCCAAAGTGAAGGTGAATTCACCCGCTTAAGGCCGCTCGCCTTTTGCCATCCTGCACAACTAACTGAGGTTATGGCGCCTGACCGCCCGGCGGCGCTGCGCTTGCCGGGCCTACGTTGTGTGAGCCTGCGGGAAGGAACGTAGGCCGGATAAGGCGTCAGCCGCCATCCGGCATAAATGGAGCGCACCAGTCGTAGCCCG
>NZ_PION01000018.1:0-84494 GCF_002810615.1 Klebsiella sp. G-Nf4
CATGTGTTAGGCCTGCCGCCAGCGTTCAATCTGAGCCATGATCAAACTCTTCAATTTAAGTTTGATGCTCGTGAATTAAACTTCGTAATGAATTACGTATGTTCACTCAGAGACTTGGTATTCATTTTTCGTCCAAGGACGTTAAGAATCCATGTCACTTTGAGTGCCCACACAGATTGTCTGATAAATTGTTAAAGAGCAGTGCCGCTTCGTTTTTCGCTGCGGCGCGGGGTGTGCATATTACGCTTTCCCGCTGCAGAGTCAAGCATTTATTTTTGCTTTTCTCCGCGAGGTTCTCACCGGAACCTCGCTGACCCGGCGGCTTGCTTGCCGTTGTTCCGTGTCAGTGGAGGCGCATTATAGGGAGTAATTCTGAGGTGACAAGGGGAAATTCAAAAAAACTTTTCGTTCGCTCGATTTTCCACCACAACGCGAGTTTTACGCGCTATTTGCTCGCCATTTGAGCGATTTCCCGAGCAAACCGGGATACCTGTTGCCAGTCGGTATAGACCACCTCTTTCCGGATATCCGTTTCGCCTCCGGTCATTTTCATAATCAGGCGGATCATAAATCGATCGTACCAGCGGTAGCGCGGGTAGCGCAGCGCGCCGGCAAACACCGCGCAGCTCTGCGGCTGCCACGGCGAGTTCAACAGAAACTTACGCGTATAGCTGTTGGTCTGCGGCGTACGCTTCTCGGGTTTACGGGCTACCAGGTTGACCGAGAAGAATGCTCCCGGCAGCGCCTGCAATGATACCAGATGCTTTTTCACAAAGCGGTCCACCGCCGGATGAAAGTGCCCGTAGCGAATCGACGCGCCAATGACCACCCGATCGTAGTGATGCCATTCGACGACATCGGTACGATTCAGGTTCAAGGTATCCGCATCGATGCCCAGCTCTTTTAGCTCGGAGGCCAGAAACGAAGCGATTTCACGGGTCTGCCCGTCGCGGGTGGAGAAGAGTATTAAAGTTTTCACGAGCACTCCTGTTATTCGCGCCAGAAAGTGGGAGTAAAGAGCACCAGTAAGGTGAACACTTCCAGACGACCAAACAGCATATTAGCAATCAGGATCCATTTCGCGACCGGGTTCATGGTGGCAAAGTTGTCCGCGACAACGCCAAGCCCAGGCCCGAGGTTGTTCAACGTCGCCACTACGGAGGCGAAGGCAGAGAAGTCATCCACCCCGGTGGCAATAATCGCCAGCATACTAATGATAAAGACCAGCGCATAGGCGGAGAAGAAACCCCACACAGCTTCAAGAATTCGTTCCGGCAGCGCGCGGTTACCTAACTTGATGCTATACACCGCATTCGGGTGTACCAGACGCTTAAGCTCACGGTTGCCCTGCTTGAACAGCAACAGGATACGGATCACCTTTAAGCCACCGCCCGTGGACCCGGCGCAGCCGCCGATAAATGCGGAGCAGAGCAGCAGCACCGGCAGGAACAACGGCCAGCGCGCAATGCTATCGGTGGTGAACCCCGCGGTGGTCGCCATCGACACCACCTGGAAAAATGCCTGATTCAGCGTCGTCAGCACCGATCCGTACACGTTATGAAGCCATAGCACCAGCGTACAGATGATGACCAGCGTCAACTGGACGCCAATGAACATCCGAAATTCTGGGTCGCGCCAGTACACCTTCAGGCTGCGTCCGCTCAATAATGAAAAATGCAGACCGTAGTTACAGCCAGAGATCAGCAAAAAGATCGCGATGATGGAGTTAATCATCGGGCTATTGAAATAGCCGACGCTGGCATCATGAGTCGAGAAACCACCGATAGCGATGGTGGAAAAGCTATGACCAATCGCATCGAAGGCCGGCATACCGGCAAACCAGAGCGCCAATGCGCAGGCTATCGTCAATAACACATAGATTAGCCACAGCGTCTTCGCCGTCTCGGCGATACGCGGGCGCATCTTGTTGTCTTTCAACGGGCCGGGCATTTCCGCACGGTAGAGCTGCATCCCCCCGACGCCGAGGATAGGCAGAATCGCCACCGCCAGCACAATGATCCCCATACCACCGAACCACTGCAGCATCTGCCGGTAAAAGAGGATTGCATGGGGTAACGAGTCCAGCCCCACCAGCGTGGTCGCCCCGGTCGTCGTCAGGCCGGAAAATGACTCGAAGAAGGCATCCGTCACCGTCAGGTTCGGCTGCTCGGCGAAAATAAAGGGCAAGGCCCCCACGCTCCCCAGCACAGTCCAGAACAGCACCACGATCAGAAACCCTTCGCGGGATTTCAGTTCGCCTTTTTGCTTACGATTCGGCCACCACAGCATGGAGCCAATCGCCAGCGCAACAAAAAAGGTTTGAGTGAAGGCCCGCCCCGCGCCATCGCGATATATCAGGGCCACTAATCCCGGAACGATCATCGTCCCCGAAAATAAGATGACCAACAGTCCAACGATTCGGGTTATGGCGCGAAAATGCATCTCTGGCGCTTCCTTTGATAGGCAAAAAAACAGAGGGGATTATTCGTCAATCTTCAGTAATTGCAATGAACCGCGACTAAAATCAGCCAGTTTTGCTGAAAAAGCCGCCACTTCGGCCCGGGGAAGCGCCACGCGAAGCCGAACCGACGCCAGATATTCGCTTTCGACTACGCGCCCGGAGAATTGGGCAAGCAGCGATTCGACGCCAGCCAGTTGCCCATACTCACATTGCAAAGTATATGCCGTTAGCGGCGTCTTGCGCTGCGTTGTCAACTGCGCCAGCGCCTGATGAACACCGCCGCCATAGGCTTTGACCAGGCCGCCGGTGCCCAGCAGGATACCACCGTAGTAACGCACGACGACAGCGGTTATCTCACCCACACCGCACCCCATCAACTGCGCCAGCATCGGTTTGCCCGCCGTCCCCGCCGGTTCGCCATCGTCAGAAAATCCCAGCTGTTGCGAATCATCAGGCGGCCCGGCGACCCACGCCACGCAGTGGTGACGGGCATCAGGGTGATCCGCTCTGACGGACTCGACAAAGGCTTTAGCCGCCGCCACGCCGTCGGTATGCGCCAACAACGTGATAAAACGGCTTTTTTTAATCTCCTCAACGACGGTAACCGGCGCCGCCGGGATTAACCAGCTTTCCATTACGCCAGCTTCAGATCGCGCGTCATATTTTCAATGCTGTTTTCGTGAACCACCACGTTATCTTCGATACGGATCCCGCCAAACGGTTTCATGGCGTCAATTTTCTGCCAGTTGAAGTGCTTGCTGAACGGGCCTTCACGCCACGGCGCCAGTAACGACTCGATGAAGTAGATGCCGGGTTCAATGGTCAGCACCATGCGCGGCTCGATAATACGGGTGCAGCGCAGATACGGATATTTCGACGGCGCCGCCAGATGCGTACCGGTGTCATCCTGCATAAAGCCAGCAACATCATGTACCTGCAGACCCAGCGGATGGCCAATCCCGTGCGGCATAAACGGCCCGGTCAGGTCATTCTCCACCATCGCCTCTTCGCTCATGTCGGAGACTAACTGATGTTTACGCAGCAGCTTTGCGATGCGCTGATGGAACTGGATATGGTAATCAACATAACGGGTCCCGGCCTTCATGGTGCTAATCAGCGCCAGCTGCTCGTCATTAACGTCTTTAATCAGATGGGCAAAGTCGTTGTCGCCGTGTGCCGCCCAGGTTCGCGTCAGATCTGCGGCATAGCCGTTATATTCTGCACCGGCGTCGAGCAGGAAGCTGCGCATCTCCGCCGGGGCGCGATGATCCAGTTTGGTGTAGTGCAGGACAGAAGCATGCTCATTCAGCGCCACGATGTTGCTGTAAGGCACGTCGGTATCACGATGGCCGGTGGCGGTGAGATAGGCCTGGTTGATATCGAATTCGCTCATTCCGGACTGGAACGCTTCATAGGCCGCGCGATGGCCATTGACCGCCGATTTCTGCGCTTCACGCATGCAGGCCAGTTCGTAATCCGTTTTGTAAGCCCGATAGTAGTGCAGGTAATCGATAACCCCTTTCGGGTTGATCTTATCCGCAGCGATACCCAGCCCCAGCGCGCGCTCCGGTACCGGCCCAATATAGCCGATATTACCGCGAGCGGCAGGCAGCTGGCTGCCGATACCATCGGCCTTCGGCAGAGCAATAACGTCAACCTCTTCGGTCCAGAATGAGGTTGGCAGCGGCTCGACGTTGTGCCAGTAATCGACCGGCAGATAGAACCACAGCTTCGGTTTGTTGACGCCATCCACCAGCAGCCAGCAGTTAGGCACCTGGGTCACTGGCACCCAGGCTTTGAACTGCGGGTTGACCTTGAACGGATACGGATGGTCGTCAAGGAAGACGTTAACCAATTCACCGGAGTGAATCAGCAACGCATCCATTTGAAAACGGGTCAGCACGTCACGGGTACGTTCTTGTAGGGTAACAATATGATTTTTATAGAGCGCGGACAGGGATTCCATCTTTCATCCTTTGCTTTTATGGGATCGTGATACTCCGCATCTTAGCACATCACCCTGCGTGCGGGTGATTTCCGCCGGATGTGATCCGACCAGCAATTATTTAAAGAGTAATTTGCAATTCTTTAACATAAATTCCACACTCCGTTTCATCTGGTATGACCAGATCATATTGCTGGATTCAGGAGACTGACATGCTCTACAAAGGCGACACCCTGTACCTCGACTGGCTGGAAGATGGCATCGCCGAACTGGTGTTCGATGCCCCAGGTTCGGTCAACAAACTTGATACCGCAACCGTAGCCAGCCTCGGTCACGCGCTGGACGTACTGGAAAAACAAAACGATCTCAAAGGCCTGCTGCTGCGCTCTGAAAAAGCGGCTTTTATCGTCGGCGCGGATATCACCGAATTTCTCTCGCTGTTCCTGGTCCCTGAGGAGCAGTTAAGCCAGTGGTTGCATTTTGCTAACAGCGTTTTCAATCGTCTGGAAGATCTTCCCGTCCCGACTATCTCTGCCGTCAATGGTTACGCGCTGGGCGGCGGTTGTGAATGCGTCCTGGCGACCGATTACCGCCTGGCGACGCCGGATCTACGTATCGGTCTGCCGGAAACCAAGCTCGGCATTATGCCAGGCTTCGGCGGTTCCGTGCGTCTGCCGCGCCTGCTCGGCGCCGATAGCGCGCTGGAAATTATTGCCGCCGGAAAAGACGTCGGCGCCGATCAAGCGCTGAAAATCGGCCTGGTGGATGGCGTGGTCGCAGCGGAAAAACTGCGCGATGGCGCGCTGGCGATCCTGCGTCAGGCCATTAATGGCGACCTGGACTGGAAAGCTAAACGTCAGCCGAAACTGGAACCGCTGAAGCTCAGCAAAATTGAAGCCACCATGAGCTTCACGATTGCCAAAGGCATGGTCGCGCAAACTGCCGGGAAACATTACCCGGCGCCGATCACCGCGGTGAAAACCATTGAAGCCGCCGCGCGTCTTGGTCGTGAAGAAGCCCTGGTGCTGGAAAATAAAAGCTTTGTCCCGCTGGCCCATACCAATGAGGCCCGCGCGCTGGTTGGTATCTTCCTGAACGACCAGTACGTCAAAGCGAAAGCGAAAAAGTTGACCAAAGATGTCGAGACGCCGAAGCATGCTGCTGTCCTGGGCGCTGGCATTATGGGCGGCGGTATCGCATATCAGTCGGCCTGGAAAGGCGTGCCAGTGGTGATGAAAGACATTAGCGACAAATCGCTGACCCTTGGCATGACCGAAGCGGCGAAGCTGCTGAACAAGCAACTGGAACGCGGAAAAATCGACGGTCTGAAACTGGCCGGGGTGATTAGCACCATTCAGCCAACCCTGGAATACAGCGGTTTTGATCGCGTCGACGTGGTTGTTGAAGCGGTGGTGGAAAACCCGAAAGTGAAGAAAGCGGTGCTGGCCGAAACCGAGGCAAAAGTACGCCCAGATACCGTGCTGGCGTCTAACACCTCTACAATCCCCATCAGCGAACTGGCAAGCGTGCTGCAGCGCCCGGAAAACTTCTGCGGTATGCACTTCTTTAACCCGGTGCATCGCATGCCGCTGGTTGAAGTGATCCGCGGCGAAAAAACCTCGGATAAGACCATCGCCACAGTTGTGGCCTGGGCCAGCAAAATGGGCAAGACGCCAATCGTGGTGAATGATTGTCCCGGCTTCTTCGTCAACCGCGTGCTGTTCCCCTACTTCGCCGGCTTTAGCCAGCTGCTGCGTGACGGGGCGGATTTCCGCAAAGTCGACAAAGTGATGGAAAAACAGTTTGGCTGGCCGATGGGCCCGGCTTATCTGCTGGACGTGGTCGGCATCGATACCGCCCACCATGCCCAGGCCGTCATGGCGGCGGGCTTCCCGCAGCGGATGCAGAAAGATTATCGCGACGCAATCGACGCCCTGTTTGACGCCAGCCGTTTCGGCCAGAAGAATGGCCTCGGCTTCTGGCGTTATAAAGAAGACAGTAAAGGCAAGCCGAAGAAAGAAGAAGATGCCGCAGTCGACAGCCTGCTGGCCGACGTCAGCCAGCCGAAGCGCGATTTCAGCGATGAAGAGATTATCGCTCGCATGATGATCCCAATGGTTAACGAAGTCGTCCGCTGCCTGGAGGAAGGTATTATCGCCAGCCCGGCGGAAGCGGATATGGCGCTGGTATACGGCCTGGGCTTCCCTCCGTTCCACGGCGGCGCATTCCGCTGGCTGGACACCATCGGCAGCGCGAAGTATCTCGATATGGCACAGCAATACCAGCACCTTGGCCCGCTGTATGACGTGCCAGCCGGTCTGCGTGACAAAGCGCGCCATAACGAAGCGTATTATCCCCAGGTAGAGCCAGCCCGTCCGGTTGGCGCTCTGAAAACGGCTTAAGGAGTCACAATGGAACAGGTTGTCATTGTCGATGCAATTCGCACCCCGATGGGCCGTTCAAAGGGCGGCGCCTTTCGCAACGTGCGTGCGGAAGATCTCTCCGCGCACCTGATGCGTAGCCTGCTTTCGCGTAACCCATCGCTTGAGGCGAGCGCGATTGACGATATTTACTGGGGCTGCGTGCAACAAACGCTGGAGCAGGGTTTCAACATTGCGCGTAACGCCGCGCTGCTGGCAGAAATCCCGCACTCGGTACCGGCGACGACGGTTAACCGCCTTTGCGGTTCCTCCATGCAGGCGCTGCACGATGCGGCCCGTATGATCATGACCGGCGATGCCAGCGTCTGCCTGATTGGCGGCGTCGAGCACATGGGTCATGTGCCAATGAGCCACGGTGTTGATTTCCATCCGGGCCTCAGCCGTAATGTGGCGAAAGCCGCCGGCATGATGGGGCTGACCGCGGAAATGCTGGCGCGTCTACACGGCATCAGCCGCGAAATGCAGGATCAGTTCGCCGCACGCTCTCACGCTCGCGCCTGGGCGGCGACGCAATCAGGCGCCTTCAAAGCCGAGATTATCCCGACCGGTGGCCACGATGCCGATGGCGTACTGAAGTCTTTTAACTATGACGAAGTGATCCGCCCGGAAACCACCGTCGAAGCGCTGGCGGCGCTGAGACCGGCATTTGATCCGGTGACCGGTACGGTAACGGCGGGTACCTCTTCCGCCCTTTCCGACGGCGCGGCGGCGATGCTGCTGATGAGCGAAAGCCGCGCCCGCGAGCTGGGGCTGAAGCCACGCGCCCGCGTCCGTTCGATGGCGGTGGTCGGCTGCGACCCGTCAATTATGGGTTATGGCCCGGTTCCGGCCTCAAAGCTGGCGCTGAAAAAAGCGGGCTTATCCACCAGCGATATTGACGTCTTTGAAATGAATGAAGCGTTTGCCGCGCAGATCCTTCCGTGTATTAAAGATCTGGGCTTGATGGAGCAGATTGACGAGAAGATCAACCTCAACGGCGGCGCGATCGCGCTCGGACATCCGCTGGGCTGCTCCGGGGCGCGCATTAGCACCACGTTGATCAATCAGATGGAACGCAAAGACGCGCAGTTCGGTCTGGCGACCATGTGTATCGGTTTAGGTCAGGGTATTGCCACTGTGTTTGAGCGGATTTAATCGAAGGGTTATCTCAACGCCATTGCGACCAGAAACAGGCAGCAATGGCGAAGAGAGCAGGTTTAGTTGCCGTTCTTCCCGCCTGTCAGGGGCGGGTTTTTTCTTTTCAGATAAAGGCAAACGCATCGCCAAACAGGCGATCTTCGCGCGCGCCGCGTTCGTTGCAGAACAGGTCGCGGGCAATCTTGGCCATCTCAAAACGACCGGCAATGTAAATATCATGCTCGGCCAGCGTACCGTAATCCTGCAGCACGGCGGTGAGTACCGTACCGGAGCGACCACGCCACCCTTCTTCCGGTTGCTCTACCACCGGCTCGATGCGCAGATTCGGATGCTTGATGCTTAACGCTTCCAGCTCGGCCAGATCGTACAGATGCTTAGCCTCGCGGCCGCCCCAATAAATGGCGATATCGCGATCCGGGTTACGCGCCAGCGCGGTTAACAGAATAGAACGCACATAAGAGAAACCGGTGCCGCCGGCGATCAGAATCAGCGGACGATCTTCGTCATCGCGCAGCCACGCTTCGCCATGCGGAATATCAACCTCAATTTCACGCTCTTTCAGAATGCGATCCATGACCGCCATCGCATACAGATTGAGTTCAGAAGCACCGATATGTAGCTCGATAAACTCGTGTTCCGACGGCGTGGAAGCCATAGAGAACGGACGCTTGTCGCGCTCGTCCATTACCACCATCAGATACTGGCCAGCGCGGAAAGAGAATGCCGCTTCCGGTACTAATCGAACGCGATACACGGTATCGGTAATCGCCTCCACTGAGGTCACTTTACAGCTTAAGGTTGTCATGCGTCCCCTCTGTCGGGTCTATAGAGCAAAACAGCGGCGTTAGCCCCGCTTACTGTTATTTAAAGATGGCCAGTTCATCCCAGATGGCGTCGATGCGCGCCGTCACCTGAGGATCTTTTTTGATTGGACGACCCCATTCACGCTGGGTTTCGCCAGGCCATTTATTCGTGGCATCCAGCCCCATTTTTGAACCCAGGCCGGAAACCGGCGAGGCAAAATCCAGATAATCTATTGGCGTATTTTCTACCAGTACCGTATCACGAGCCGGGTCCATACGGGTAGTGATCGCCCAAATCACATCGTTCCAGTCGCGTGCGTTGACATCGTCATCGCAAACGATCACGAATTTGGTATACATGAACTGGCGCAGGAACGACCAGACGCCCATCATCACGCGCTTGGCATGACCCGCATACTGTTTTTTCATCGTCACCACCGCCAGGCGGTAGGAACACCCTTCCGGCGGCAGATAGAAGTCGACGATTTCCGGGAACTGCTTTTGCAGAATGGGCACAAAGACTTCGTTCAGCGCCACGCCCAGCACCGCAGGTTCATCCGGCGGACGACCGGTATAGGTCGAATGATAAATCGCGTCTTCGCGCTGGGTAATGTGGGTTACCGTAAACACCGAGAAGCTATCGACTTCATTGTAGTAGCCAGTATGATCGCCATACGGGCCTTCCGGCGCCATCTCACCGGCCTCAATGTAACCTTCGAGCACAATTTCCGCGCTGGCTGGCACTTCAAGGTCATTGGAAACGCACTTCACCACTTCGGTCTTGGTGCCGCGCAGCAAGCCTGCGAAAGCATATTCCGACAGCGTATCGGGCACCGGCGTCACCGCGCCAAGAATGGTCGCCGGATCGGCGCCAAGCGCCACGGAAACCGGGAAGCGCTCGCCGGGATGCGCCGCGCACCACTCCTGGAAATCGAGCGCGCCGCCGCGGTGGGAAAGCCAGCGCATGATGAGTTTATTTTTGCCGATCAGCTGCTGGCGATAAATACCCAGATTTTGCCGCTCTTTGTGTGGACCACGGGTTACCGTCAGCCCCCAGGTGATCAGCGGCGCGGCATCTTCCGGCCAGCAGGTCATAATCGGGATTTTGTTGAGATCGACGTCATCGCCCTGGATGATTTTTTGCTGGCAGGGCGCGCCGCGCAGGCGTTTGGTCGGCATATTCAGCACTTGCTTGAACTGCGGCAGCTTATCAAACAGATCGCGGAAGCCTTTTGGCGGTTCCGGCTCTTTCAGAAAAGCTAACAGCTTACCCACCTCGCGCAGCGAACTGACCTCTTCCTGCCCCATCCCCAAGGCCACGCGACGCGGCGTACCGAACAGGTTGCACAGCACCGGCATGGTATAGCCTTTCGGATTTTCAAACAGCAGCGCCGGGCCACCGGCGCGAAGGGTCCGGTCGGCAATTTCGGTGATTTCCAGGTGAGGATCGACCGGCAGAGTGATACGTTTTAGTTCGCCCTGTTGTTCCAGGAGTGTCAGAAAGTCGCGAAGATCGTGGTATTTCATGAAAGTGTTATAGACCTCTCTACAGGCGGCTAATTATACGGTGTTCGACGGCGCGATGCTGTAATTTTGTTAAATTAGCGTGAAAGAACGCTGAAATTTGGATTTCAATTATAATGGCTTTCGCGATTACACCAGCCATTTGTTATGCTTGCCGTTATTAGAAGTGGAATGAGTCATTATGCAAGCCTGGTACTTACTGTATTGCAAACGTGGGCAGCTACAACGAGCCCAGGAACATCTTGAACGTCAGTCAGTTAACTGCCTGATGCCGACGATTGCGCTGGAAAAAATCATTCGCGGTAAACGCACCATGGTCAGCGAACCGCTGTTCCCGAACTACCTGTTTATTGAGTTCGATCCAGAGGTGATTCATACCACCACCATCAGCGCCACCCGCGGGGTTAACAACTTCGTGCGCTTTGGCGCCTTGCCCGCTGTCGTTCCCTCGGCGGTGATTCATCAGCTCTCTATCTACAAACCAGAAGGCATCACCGACCCGGAGACGCCGCATGAGGGCGATAGCGTGCTAATCACCGACGGCGCGTTCGAAGGCTTACAGGCTATCTTCACCGAGCCGGACGGTGAAGCACGTTCTATGTTGCTGTTAAACCTGCTGAATAAGCAAGTCCTGCAGAGCGTTAAAAATACCGACTTCCAGAAAATCTAAACGTCGTTAACGTCGATGCCAAACAGCGTCCTGACGTTTGCGTCCGTTTGCGCCTCCAGCCATTGCGCCTCTTCGCCCCGCCAGGTCGCGACGCTTGCCAGGATATGCGGCAAATACGCGGGCTCGTTACGCCGCGAGGCCGGTTTCGGCTTGAGGTCGCGCGGCAACAGATAAGGCGCATCAGTCTCCAGCAGCAGACGTTCCGCCGGGATCGCCGGCAGCAGCTCGCGCAGCTCCAGTCCCCGCCGCTCATCGCATACCCAACCGGTAATACCGATAAACAGGCCCAGATTCAGACATTCCTGCACCTCGCTGCGGCTGCCGGTAAAGCAGTGCAGCACCGCGCCCGGGATCTTCTCAAGCCAGGGTTTAAGCAGCGCCAGAAACCGGTCGTGGGCGTCGCGGCAGTGTAAAAACACCGGCATCGACAGCTCAGCGGCCAGCGCCAGCTGGGCGCTGAACGCTGCCTCCTGCTCCTGCGGCGTGGAGAAATTACGGTTGAAATCCAGACCGCACTCACCTATCGCCACCACCTGCGGCTCGCGGGTGAGGGTATAAATCGCCTCGGCGACCGCTGGCGTCCAGCTGCTGCCGTCATGGGGATGAACCCCCGCCGTGGACCAGCAGCCGGAATAATGGCTCGCCAGTTTCTGCGCCTGCTGGCTCTCCGGCAAATTTGTGCCGGTCAGCAGCATGCCGTGAACCCCCGCCGCCTGGGCGCGGGCCACCACCTCATCACGGTCGCGGGAAAACTGCGAACTGGTCAGATTAACGCCGATATCAAACATGATCGCTCCCATATGACAACCGCCCTGACGGGCGGTTGGCGGTATTACTCTTCTCTGTGCTCTGCGGCTTCAGCTTCGGCCGCGGCATCGTCATCACGCGTCTGGCGCTTCCCGGTGTAGAAGCGGGCGAAGAACACGCCTACTTCAAACAGACAGTACATCGGAATGGCCAGCAGCGTCTGCGAGAATACGTCCGGCGGCGTCAGCAGCATGCCCACCACGAAGGCGCCCACCAGCACATACGGCCGTTTTTTGCGCAGTTCTTCCGGCGTGGTAACGCCCATCCAGCAGAGCAGCACAATGGCGACCGGTACCTCAAAAGAGACCCCGAACGCCATAAACAGCGCCATCACGAAGTCGAGATAGCTGCGGATATCGGTCGAGACCAGCACCCCCTCCGGAGCAGCATGGGTCAGGAAGCCGAACGCCAGCGGAAACACGACAAAATAAGCGAAAGCCATGCCGATATAGAACAGCAGCGTACTGGAGACCAGTAAGGGCACCACCAGCCGGCGCTCGTGCTTATACAGCGCCGGCGCGACGAAGGCCCATACCTGATAAAGAATAATCGGCACTGACAGGATCACCGACACCATGAAGGTCAGCTTTATCGGCGTAAAGAAAGGTGAAGCGACATCAGTGGCGATCATCGTCGCGCCCACCGGCATCTTGCTGATAAGCGGAGCCGAGACCAGCTGATAGATATCATTGGCGAAATAGACCAGCGCCAGGAAGATCACCAGGATAGCAATGATGCTGTTGAGCAGACGCTTGCGCAGCTCAATCAGATGCGAAATTAACGGTTGAGTATCGTCTACGCCCATGTTTACGGTTTATCACTCGATGCGGGGGAAGAATGCGGAGCTGCCGCAGTCGCGGGGGTTTTCTCTGCCGGAAGGTCAGCCGGTGAAGCGGGTTGCTCATCGACAACTGGCTCCGGCGCATGAGCCGGAGCGCTAGCCTGATGCTCTGCCGTCGCCGGCGTGACGTCCTGCCGTTGCGCTTCGCTGCCTTTCACCACCGGATTATGGATGGTATTGGCTTCGTCGCTGGCCTTTTCAGGATCGTGGGCGCTATAGGAACGCTTCATCGACTCTGCGGCCTCGCGCAGTTCATCCATGGAGGCTTTCAGCTCCGGCGTCAGGTTGTTCAGGCTGGCCTTTTCCACCTTTTTGAGGCTCTCCTGGAACTCCTGCAGTTTTAGCTCCTGGGCCAGCTCATTTTGTACCGTGGTCGCCAGCGACCGTAGCGTACGGATCCAGCCAACTACCGTTTTAACCGCTACGGGGAGCCGCTGTGGCCCCAGAACAATGAGGCCAATAACAAACACCAGCAGTAGTTCACTAAAACCAATATCGAACACGAGTTACACCTGCTCTTTGTCGTGGCGTTTTGTCTCGTCTTTTTTTGCATCATCCTGTTTATCGGCGATGGTTTTCGCCGTGAAATCTGCGTCTGGCGCCGACTTTTCGGGTTTATCATCATCACTCATGGCTTTTTTAAAGCCTTTGATCGATGCCCCTAAGTCTGACCCCAGTGAGCTCAGCTTCTTCGTCCCAAAAAGCAGAACTACGATGACGACAACAATTAATAACTGCCAAATACTGATACCACCCATACACGTTCCCCTATGACAGATGATGATTTGTGTGGACGCATTATACACGCCATCCTGCAAGCCGCCTCTTCGTCAGGCGACTGGCATGATTTTGCGCAAATTAGCCTGCGTCATGAAGAGGCGAACCGATCAGTGGGTTTTCCGCCAGCCAATCAGCCAGGTGACGATACCGCCGGCCATCAGCCAGCCGGGCATCATTCCCCACTCAGGGCGATGGATAAAGAGCAGCGTACCACTGAGCAATAAAACCGCGCCTATACCAAACAGATAACGGGACTGCCCCTGGCGGACATGACGCACATGCATATCCCGCACGATGGTATCGACGCTGGTCTGCAGCTGTTTGCTCTGCTGCAGGCTCTGATACACCAGCTCAGGTATTTCGGGCATTCTTTCGATCCAGAACGGCGCTTTGTCTTTAAACGCGCGCACCAGCGCCGGAATGCCGACCTGATCTTTGATCCACGACTCGAGGAAAGGCTTCGCCGTTTTCCACAAGTCTAACTGAGGATAGAGCTGCCGGCCTACCCCTTCTACGTAAAGTAATGTCTTCTGCAGCAAAACGAGCTGCGGCTGGACTTCCATATTGAAGCGCCGCGCAGTGTTGAACAGGTTAAGCAGCACGTGACCGAAGGAGATCTCCGCCAGCGGCTTCTCAAAGATCGGCTCGCAAACCGTGCGGATCGCGAACTCAAACTCTTCGACGTTGGTATCGGGCGGTACCCAACCGGAGTCCACGTGCAGCTCGGCCACCTTACGATAATCGCGGTTGAAGAAGGCGATAAAGTTTTCCGCCAGATAGCGCTTATCTTCTTTGTTCAGCGAGCCGACAATACCGCAGTCGATGCCGATATACTGCGGATCTTCCGGGTGCTCGTAGCTAACGAATATGTTGCCAGGGTGCATATCGGCATGGAAAAAGCTGTCGCGGAACACCTGGGTAAAGAAGACCTGCACGCCCCGCTCCGCCAGCAGCTGCATATTGGTCCCCTGGGCCTCCAGCGCCTCCACGTCGGACACCGGGATACCGTAGATGCGCTCCATCACCATCATGCTTTCGCTGCAGTAATCGGGGTAAACCTCCGGCACATACAGCATCGGGCTGTCTTCGAAATTACGCCGTAGCTGAATGGCGTTGGCGGATTCCCGCAACAGGTTCAGCTCGTCCAGCAGCGTTTTTTCATACTCGCGGACCACCTCCTGCGGACGCAAACGACGGCCGTCAGGCAGCAGACGAGGCACCCAGCGCGCCAGGCGGTAGATGAGCTTCATGTCCGCTTTAATGATCGGCAAAATATCCGGGCGGATAACCTTGATAACCACCTCTTTGCCATTCTCTTTCAGACGCGCGGTATGCACCTGGGCGATGGACGCCGAGGCTAACGGCTCTACGGAGAAATCATCAAACCAGGCTTCCACCGGCAGGCCACCCATCGCTTTCTCTATCTGCTGCTGCGCGAGCTTTCCTTCAAAGGGAGCCACGCGGTCCTGCAACAGCGCCAGCTGATCGGCGATTTGCGGCGGGAAGAGATCCCGCCGCGTGGAAAGCATCTGGCCAAATTTAATCCACACCGGCCCCAGCTCCTGAAGCGCCAGGCGGAGACGGGTGCCAAGAGGTTGGTCTTGATGACGATTTGGCATCCAGAACAGCATCCGCCGCCAGATACGCAGCGGCAGCGTGAGACGAATTTTGGGGATGAGCTCATCGAGCCCGTAGCTCAAAAAGGTGTGGATGATGAAATACAGGCGCCGTAATTCTCCTGGCGTCATTTGCCCTCCAGCGTTTCCAGCCGTTTTTCCAGTGCGGCCAGCGCGCGTTCAATAGCCGTCGTTTCTTCCGCAAACCATGCCAGCTCCAGCGGCCCAGGCGCCAGTCGCCACTCTTCAGTGATCGCTTCCGCGACATAGCGCTGCTGGCGCTGCGCACCCTTCAGTAGAAACTGAGCGCCGCCGCGGAGGGCTTTGCCGACACCTTCAGCCACGATATCGCCGGTATAAGGCGCCAGCAATTCAGCGGGATCGAACTCCGCCAGATCGCACAGGGAGACCATGTTCTGCACCACTTGCAGATCGCCCTGCACTTCCAGATCGCCGCTACGAATAAGCGCCGTGAGCTGCTGACGATTACGCAGTTTGGGCAGCACGCTGAGCCGGGTAATCACAGTGCAGTCGGCCTCACCCTCCCAGGCACTCAGGACATCTATCTGGCGTTCGCTGAACGCCAGTACGATCGGGGTGGAAAAGTCCTGCAGTTGAACTCGCAATACCTTACCCAGCAGGCGCTGACGGGCGGGTTTTAGCGCCTTGTCGCGCCAGAGAAAAGTATTCAGCGCCGTTTCAATGCCAGCGGTCACCAGGGGTGTGAAAGGCATAGCGTCCCTCCTGTCAGAACTTGTAACCGCGATGCAAGGCAACGATACCCGCCGTCAGGTTGTGATAGTCGACACTTTCAAAACCGGCATCCTGCATCATCCCTTTCAGGGTTTCCTGATCCGGGTGCATACGGATAGATTCTGCCAGATAGCGATAGCTGTCGCCGTCTTTTGCCACCAGTTCCCCCACCTTCGGCAGGATATGGAAGGAGTAAGCGTCGTAGGCTTTGCTGAGCGGTTCGATAATCGGTTTAGAAAACTCCAGCACCAGCAGACGTCCGCCCGGCTTCAGCACGCGGTACATCGAACGCAGCGCTTTTTCTTTATCGGTCACGTTACGCAGACCGAAAGAGATGGTGATGCAGTCGAAGGTGTTATCAGCAAACGGCAGGGCTTCCGCGTTGGCCTGAACATACTCAACGTTACCCACGATGCCGATATTGCGCAGCTTTTCGCGGCCCATTTTGAGCATGGAATCATTGATATCAGCAAGCATGACGCGACCGGTTTCCCCTACCAGACGGGAGAACTTGGCCGTCAAATCGCCGGTCCCCCCCGCCAGATCCAGCACGGTCTGCCCGCGACGTACGCCGCTGCAGTCGATGGTGAAACGCTTCCACAAACGATGGATACCGAACGACATCAAGTCGTTCATCACATCATACTTTGCCGCGACAGAATGGAATACATGCGCCACCATGTCCTGTTTCTGCTCTTTAGCGACCGTCTGAAAGCCAAAGTGCGTCGTTTCTTGTGAATCCTCAACCATCTCTATGCCTGCTTGCTTTTCAAGAAAATGTTCACTGAGTGTATCAGATTCAGCGCATTTCCCATACGTTTCAGCGTGGCGGAGCCGCCTCCCGATTATGCAACGCCTCGGCAGAGTCGGGTGAAAATGCGTCATTTTCCGGGAGGTTATCCTCCTCTTCGAGACGATATTCATCGTCCTGGGCAGTGGCTTGTTCGACTAAATCAGGATTTATCCCGCGCTTCACCTCCACCCCCAGGCCGCGAAAGGCCTCCGCCTGGGCCAGCAGATTCCCGCGCCCGGAAGCGAGCTTTTTCATCGCCTGGCGATAGTTCTCTTGCGCCTTATCCAGACTCTGGCCGATGGCGGACATATCATCCACAAACAAGCGCATTTTGTCGTAAAGGCGCCCCGCCCGCTCGGCGATCTTCTGCGCGTTGCGGCTCTGATGCTCATAGCGCCACAGATTGGCGATAGTACGCAGGGCTACCAGCAGCGTCGTCGGGCTGACCAGCATGATATTATTTTGCAACGCCTCGCTGATGAGTTCGGGCTGACGGTCGATGGCCAGCAGGAAAGCCGGCTCGACGGGAATAAACATCAGCACGTAGTCAAGAGATCGCAGGCCCGGCAGCTGTTGATAATCCTTGCGTCCCAACAGGCGAATATGGTTTCGCACCGAGGCAAGATGTTCCTGCAGCGCGACTTCGCGGGTGTAGTCGTCTTCGGCGTTGAAATAGCGTTCATAGGCGACCAGGGTCATTTTGGCATCGATAACGACGTCTTTGCCCTGCGGCAGGCGCACGATAACGTCCGGCTGCATCCGCGAGCGGTTGTCGGTCTCGATGCTAACCTGAGTCTGGTACTCATAGCCTTCGCGCAGGCCGGAGGCCTCCAGCACGCGGGTTAAAACGACTTCCCCCCAGTTGCCCTGGGTTTTGTTATCACCCTTCAGCGCTTTGGTCAGGTTCAGCGCCTCCTGCGCCATCTGCGCGTTCAGCTGCTGCAGATTGCGGATCTCATGCGCCAGGGTGTGCCTTTCCCGCGCCTCCTGGCCAAAGCTCTCCTGCACCTGGCGACGGAACCCATCGAGCTGTTCGCGCAGCGGGGTCAGCAGGCCATGCAGGCTCTGGCGATTTTGCTCATCGACGCGCCGGTTGCTGTGTTCGAAAATGCGGTTGGCGAGGTTTTCAAACTGCTCGCTCAGGCGCTGCTCGCTGTTAACCATCTGACGGATCTTATCTTCCGCATGCAGTTGGGTGGATTCGAGCCGGGTGGTGACTTCACGCAGATCAGCCTCCAGCGAGGTATTGATATCCCGCAGACTGCGCAGCTCATTGTTCAGCAGCTCGCACTCCTCACGCCAGTGGGCCTCCTGCACCAGCTGCTGACGGGCGGCGCTCAGCTCAATATCCAGCTCTCGCCGCTCCTCGATCAGATCGGCCCGGATTTGGTCGGCGCGCGCTTTGGTTGCCAGCCAGCCGACCATTAACCCGGCAGCCAGTGCGATAACCGCGCTGATAATGATTGAGAGATCCACGACGCCCCCTGCGATAACCTGATGGCACAAAATAGAATTGTGCTGTACAAACGTCCAGTTTAAAAGGAATTTCCTGCGAGGAGCGACGCAAAAAAGAAAGGCCGGAGGATCCGGCCTGAAAGAGAAGGTGTTGAATTACAGCAGACGGCGCGCCGCTTCCACGACGATTTTGACCGCGTGGCTTTCGGTTTGCTTCATGGTTTCGGCGTTAGGGATCTCTTGCTGGGTACGGTTAACGATAACCCCAGCTACCATCCCGGCACGCAGGCCCTGGCTGGCGCACATGGTCAGCAGCGTGGCGGATTCCATTTCATAGTTCATCACGCCCATTGCCTGCCACTCTTCCATTGAGCCCTTGAAGCGGCTCACCACGCGGCCGGAGAAGGTGTCGTAACGCTCCTGGCCTGGGTAGAAGGTATCCGAAGAGGCGGTCACGCCGATATGGGTGGTGGCACCAATAGATTTCGCCGCTTCCACCAGAGCGGTGGTGCAGGCGAAGTCTGCGACGGCCGGGAATTCCATCGGCGCGAAGTGCAGGCTGGCGCCGTCCAGGCGAACGGAAGCGGTCGTAACCAGCACATCGCCAACGTTAATGTGCGGTTGAATCGCGCCGGTGGTGCCGATACGCAGGAAGGTACGCACGCCCAGCTGCGCCAGCTCTTCCACGGCGATAGAAGTCGACGGGCCGCCGATGCCGGTGGAGCAGACGATCACCGGTTTGCCGTCCAGCTCCGCGCGCCAGGAGGTAAATTCGCGGTGGGATGCCAGCTTAACCGGCTTATCCATCAGCGCGGCGATCTTTTCCACACGCTCCGGATCGCCAGGGACGATAGCCAGCGTAGCCCCTTGTAAATCGTTCTTGGTGAGGCCGAGATGAAAAACATCAGACTTGGACATAAAAAACTCCTCTGTGGGTCGAATTATCAGCAGAAGCAAAACGGTACTGTACAGAAGCCCCTGGCAACATTTTGTGATGATAGTCACCAAGACCAATAATGATTGCAGTTGTTTTTCAGTAAATGGTGATACACATCACATTAACAAGTTATATTCATCGTCACAGAACAAAAGATAGCCGCTTTCAGGCACTGTGCTTTATTACCGCCCGCACTAAAGGCAAAGGGTCTATAGTTACTGATGCGCTAATAAATAAGGGTACGGAGAATACCATGACCACCACCAAACAACCTGGATTCGCACCTGCAGCTTCACCACACGCCGCCACCGCCGTTCATACGCCGGAAGAGCATATTATCGCCGGAGAGACGTCTATTCCCTCCCAGGGTGAAAACATGCCGGCCTACCACGCCCGCCCGAAAAATGCCGACGGTCCGCTGCCGATCGTTATCGTGGTACAGGAAATTTTCGGCGTGCATGAACATATTCGCGATCTTTGTCGCCGCCTGGCGCAGGAAGGCTATCTGGCTATTGCGCCTGAATTGTACTTCCGTCAGGGCGATCCGAATGAGTACCACGATATCCCGACCCTGTTCAAAGAGCTGGTTACCAAGGTGCCGGACGCGCAGGTGCTGGCGGATCTCGACCATGTCGCCAGCTGGGCGGCGCGCCACGGCGGCGATGCCCATCGTCTGCTAATCACCGGCTTCTGCTGGGGCGGACGCATTACCTGGCTGTATGCCGCGCATAACCCGCAGTTGAAGGCAGGCGTGGCCTGGTACGGCAAGCTGGTGGGAGAAAAATCGCTGAATTCACCGAAGCATCCGGTAGATATCGCCGTTGATCTCAACGCCCCGGTACTTGGTCTGTACGGCGCTAGAGACGCCAGTATTCCACAGGACACCATCGAGACCATGCGTCAGGCGCTGCGGGCGGCGAATGCCACAGCGGAAATCGTGGTCTATCCCGAAGCCGATCATGCCTTTAACGCCGACTATCGCGCCAGCTACCATGAAGAGTCAGCCAAAGACGGCTGGCAGCGAATGCTCGCGTGGTTTGCCCAGTATGGCGGTAAAAAAGGATAATCACCCGATGCAAAAAAAGGAGGCAAATGCCTCCTTATTATTTTTCGCCTGACTATCAGGCGGATTCGCGCAGATTCTGTGCCGCTTGCACCATATTCGCCAGCGCGGCGCGGGTTTCCGGCCAGCCGCGAGTTTTCAGGCCACAGTCCGGGTTAACCCACAGCCGCTCCGCCGGGATACGCTGCGCGGCTTTTGCCAGCAACGCTTCGATCCACTCCACGCTCGGCACGTTCGGCGAGTGAATATCATATACCCCCGGCCCGATTTCATTGGGGTACTCAAACGCTTCGAACGACTCCAGCAGTTCCATATCGGAACGCGAGGTTTCAATGGTGATCACGTCGGCATCCAGCGCGGCAATGGAGTCCATGATGTCGTTGAACTCGCAATAGCACATGTGGGTGTGGATCTGAGTGTCGTCTTTGGCGACCGCAGCATTAAGGCGGAAGGCTTCCACACCCCACTGCAGATAGGCATCCCAGTCGCTGCGCTTCAGCGGTAACCCTTCGCGCAACGCCGGCTCATCAATCTGGATGATGCCGATCCCCGCCGCCTCCAGATCCGCCACTTCATCACGCAGCGCCAGCGCAATCTGTTTCGCGATGGTTTCACGGCTGACATCTTCCCGCGGGAAGGACCAGCACAGAATGGTCACCGGTCCAGTGAGCATCCCTTTCACCGGTTTGTCGGTCAGCGACTGCGCGTACTTCGCCCAGTCGACGGTGATCGCCTGCGGACGGCTGACGTCGCCGATCACCACAGGCGGTTTCACGCAGCGGGAACCATAGCTCTGTACCCAGCCGTTTTGCGTGAAGATGAAACCGTCCAGGTGTTCGCCGAAATACTCCACCATATCGTTACGCTCGGCTTCCCCGTGCACCAGTACGTCTAAACCTAACCGCTCCTGCTCCACAATCGCCTGCTTAATATGTTCCGCAATCCCGGTACGATAATGACTGGCATCCAGGTTGCCCTTTTTGAAGTCCAGGCGCAGGCCGCGGATCTCGGTCGTCTGCGGGAATGACCCGATAGTGGTGGTCGGCCATGCCGGCAGGTTAAAGCGTTGACGCTGTGCCTGAGCGCGAACTTCATAAGGGCTGGCGCGCTGGCTGTCCTGAGCGGTGATCGCCGCCAGCCGTTTTTCTACTTCCGCGTTGTGTACACGAGTCGAATGGCGACGGGCCTGGATGGGCGCGCTCCACTCGGTAATCGCCGCCGTATCGCCGCTGTTCAGCGCATCGCGCAGCAGCGCCAGCTCGCCGCATTTCTGCAACGCGAAGGCGAACCAGCTCTTCACTTCCGCATCAAGGCGCGTCTCCACGCTCAGATCGATCGGGCTATGCAGCAGAGAGCAGGATGACGCGACCCAGAGGTCGCGTTTACCGACGAGGTCTTTAATTTGCGCATACTTTTCGGTGAGATCGGCGCGCCAGACGTTGCGCCCATTGATCAGACCCGCGGACAGCAGCCAGTCGGCCGGCAGGCGGTTATGCAGTTCGGCGATATCATCTTTGCCGTGCACCAGATCGACGTGCAGCCCCTGGACCGGTAGCGCAGCAATGGTCGTGAGATTGTCGCTAATGCCTTCAAAATAGGTGGTCAGCAGCAGCTTCACCTGGCCCTGCAGGGCGTCATAAGCCGGTTTAAAGGCCTCCAGCCACGCTGGCGGCAGCTCCAGCACCAGCGCCGGTTCATCAATCTGCACCCACTCGATGCCACGCTTCGCCAGTTCGGCCAGCACCTGCTGGTAAACCGGCAGGATGTCATTCAGCAGGCTCAGACGGTCAAACGGTTCACCTTTCACTTTGCCCAGCCACAGGTACGTTACCGGCCCCAGCAGCACGGGCTTGATCTTGTGGCCCAGCGCCAGCGCTTCGTCTACTTCATCCAGCAGTTGGGTCCAGGTCAGTTTGAACTGCTGGCCCTTCACGAACTCCGGCACCATGTAGTGATAGTTGGTGTTAAACCATTTGGTCATTTCCGCAGCGGCGGCCGGTTCGCCAGTCGGCGCGCGGCCGCGGCCAATGCGGAACAGGGTGTCGATATCGATGGATCCGTCTTTGTTCTGATGACGAGCCGGCACGTTGCCCAGCAGCAGGCTGGTAGTCAGAACATGGTCGTACCAGGCGAAATCCCCCACCGGCAGCAGATCAACGCCCGCCTGTTTCTGCTGCTCCCAGTGCCGGGCGCGCAGCTCACGCCCCACAGCCAGAAGTTCTTCACGGGAGCTATTGCCCGCCCAGTAGCTCTCTTGCGCTTTCTTCAGCTCGCGACGCAGGCCAACGCGAGGAAAACCGAGGGTGTGGTTAATAATTGTCATGTGTTCTTCCTCTAATTAATTATTAATCCAAAGGATTTTGTATTTAGGGAAGGCGGCAAGTTTGCTCATCCCCAGGAGCTTACTGAAGTAAGTGACTGGGGTGAGCGAACGCAGCCAACGCACCATAAATTCAAAAGACGAAGGATTTTAGCCATCCAGATGTTTACACATCCATAATTGGCAGTTACTGTATATTCCTCAAGCGCAAATTGCTCATGGCGAAGTGAAGGACTTTCATGATCGAAATTAAACATCTGAAAACGCTGCAAGCGTTGCGGAACAGCGGTTCACTGGCGGGCGCGGCAGCGGCCCTGCACCAGACCCAGTCCGCCTTGTCTCACCAGTTCAGCGATCTGGAACAGCGCCTTGGCTTCCGTTTGTTTGTGCGTAAAAGCCAGCCACTACGTTTCACGCCGCAAGGGGAAATTCTTCTGCAGTTGGCCAATCAGGTGCTGCCGCAGATCGCTCGCGCCCTGCAGGACTGTAACGAACCGCAGCAGACCCGGCTGCGCCTGGCTATCGAATGTCACAGCTGCATTCAGTGGCTGACGCCGGCGCTGGAGAATTTCCGCGCCCGCTGGCCGCACGTGGAGGTCGACTTCCATTCCGGAGTGACCTTCGACCCGCAGCCTGCGCTGCAGCAGGGCGAACTGGATCTGGTGATGACCTCCGATATCCTGCCGCGCAGCGGTCTGCACTACTCGCCGATGTTTGATTATGAGGTGCGTCTGGTGCTGGCGCCCGAGCACCCGCTAGCCATGAAGACCCTGATTACGCCAGAGGACCTGGCCGCGGAAACGCTGCTGATTTATCCCGTGCAGCGCGGGCGCCTCGATATCTGGCGCCACTTCCTGCAGCCGGCCGGCATCAGTCCCCAGCTGAAAAGTGTCGATAACACGCTGTTATTGATCCAGATGGTGGCCGCAAGGATGGGCATCGCTGCGCTGCCGCACTGGGTGGTGGAAAGCTTTGAACGCCAGGGTCTGGTGGTCACCAAAACCCTGGGTGAGGGATTATGGAGCCGGCTGTACGCGGCCGTCCGCGATGGCGAACAGCGTCAACCGGTTACTGAAGCGTTTATTCGCTCTGCGCGGAACCACGCCTGCGATCATCTGCCGTTTGTCCGGAGTGCGGAGCGACCCAGCGGCGATGTACCCACAGCGAGGCCAGGATCACCAACGCTCCGCTAATAAAGCTCGGCCAGTGCGGCTGCTCCTGCCAGATGGCAAGGTTAACCAGTAGCCCGGCGGGGACATGGACGTTATTCATGATCCCCAACGTACCGGCATCCACCTGCGTGGCGCCATAGTTCCACATAAAGTAGCCCAGCCCTGAAGCCACCACGCCGAGCCACACCAGTACGCTCCACTGCAGCGTGGTGGTCGGCAGCTTCTGGGGGTTGCCCAGCATAAACCACGCCGCCACCGCCACGATAAAGGCCCCGACATAGAACCAGGCAAAGGCATTGTGCTGCGGCATCGGACGCACCTCCATCAGACGCTTATACCCCACCATACCGATGGCGAAGCAAAGATTTGACAGCTGTACCAGTAACAGCCCGGTCCAGAAATGATCGCTGACTTTGTCATAGCGGATAATCGCCGCCCCCAGCACCGCCAGCGCGGCGCTCAGCAGATAGCCCCAGCGCAGCTTACGTCCGCTGAGCAGGTCGTAGATCAGCGTGATATACAGCGGGGTAAATACGGTAAACAGCAGAAACTCCGAGACCGTCAGATAGAGATAGGCGCGGAAAGCCAGCAGATACATGATGCCAAGCTGCATCGCGCCCACCAGCATATAGAGCACGATCGTGCGCGGAGACTGGCCGCGCGTGCGCAGGAAAGGCAGAAACACCAGCGCCGCCAGACCCACGCGCATCAGCACCGAAAAATAGCTGTCGACGCTACCGGCCAGGTATTCGCCAATCAGGCTAAAAGAAAAGGCCCACAGGATAGTGGTGATAATTAACAGCGCCACAATGATCGTCTCGTTGGATAAAGAACAGGCATTGTAGCGAAGAGTTAAGTTGACGACTGAACACTAATTAGTCAGTCGTCAATCTTTTTCAATCGAGGTATAGCTTACGCAGGTAATGCGGGACCGCATCGTCGGCGTTGCTGCCGATCACTTCCAGTTCCGGATGCAGATCCTTCAGCCGCTGATGGGCATTGGCCATGATGCAACCCTTGCCGGCCATCGACAGCATCTCGGCGTCGTTCATGCCGTCGCCGAAGGCGATGCAATCGGAAAGACTGTAGCCAAGCATTTTCGCCACCGCCTCCAGCGCATGTCCCTTCGATACCCCACCCGCCATGACTTCCAGGCAGGTTAAGGTGGAGAAGCTGACGTTCACACGATCGCCCCAGCGGGCGTTCATCGCCTGTTCAAGCGGCAGAAGATGCTCGTGATCCTCGCAGGTAAAGAACACTTTGCTGATCCCCTGCGGATCCAGTTCGCCCGGCTCATACAGCTTGTAGTTAAACACCGCCTCCTTGAAGAAGCGCATCTCTTCCGGACGATGGCGGTTCATATACCACTCGTCTTCCCGATAGACGTTAGTGACGATTTTCGGGTCGTTACGCACGATCTCAAACAGGTCGGCGGCAATATCGCGGTCGAGGTTATGGGCGAAGATTTGCTGGCCATCGCTATCGTGAACGCGGGCGCCGTTAGAGGTGATCATGTACGACCGGATGCCGAGATTATCGCGGATCTGCCCGACGTCGATGTAGTGACGGCCAGTGGCGAAGACGAAATTGATCCCACGAGCGGTCAGCAGCTTCAGCGTCTCTTTGGCATACGGGGTCAGGAAATGATCGGGGGAAAGCAGCGTGCCGTCTAAATCAGACGCAACAACCTGGTACATAAAAAAGTTAACCTCTAAGCAGGGCGACGAGCGTTATCGTCGGATTAAGTATGTCGATTGAAAAACTCGACGATGGCATTTAGCGCGACTGAGCGCATATCGTCCTTTTCAAAAAGGATCTCATGGTATGCCCCTTTGATGACGAGCGGCTTACCGCCCTCACAGGGATGGCCAGCAGTGGCCCGTAATTCACAATAGCGGTCGTGCATCAGATTATCGACCACCCGCTCCTCCTCCGCCTGCAAAAGCAGCGTCGGAGCCGTATCTTTCTCGACATTCGCCAATACTTCCTCGCCGGCAAGCATGCCCTCACGCACCCAGTGCCAGGTAGGGCCGCCGACCTGCAGTCGCGGTTCATCGGCATAGAAGCGCAAGTTGCGACGATAGCGTTGTCGACTGTGCGTCAGCACGTTAACGGCAAAAGGCAGCGCCCGCCAGCGCCCGGTGCCGATGGCATACTCTTCACGAATGCGCTGATGGCCCTCAGCCCAGTCGAGAATATGGCGCACCATCCAGTCCGGAAGCCGAATGATAATTCCGAACATCGGCGCGCAGAGCGCAATCGCATCGCAATGCGCCTGGTAACGTTGCAGAAAAAGCGTGGCAATCGCCCCGCCCATAGAGTGAGCGAGGATAAACCGTTTTCGCCAGTGTCCGGGGACCACCTGCTGCTGCCAGAGCGCCGCCAGGTCATCGACATAGTCGCTGAAGTTAACGACGTGTCCGCGGTGGGTATCAGAGAGCAGGCGGCCCGAGCGTCCCTGGCCGCGATGGTCAATAATCATCACGTCAAAGCCGCTGTGAAAGAGATCGTAGGCGACTTCTGCATACTTCACGTAGCTTTCAATGCGCCCGGGGCAAATCAGCACCAGACGATCGTTATTTTGCGCGCAAAAGCGAACAAAGCGTACCGGTACATCATCGACGCCTTTAAATTCAGCCTCTTCGCGCTGTCGCCAGAAATCCGTCAGCGGCCCCATGCTAAAGGCCGCAAACGCGTTTTCTCGTGTTTCCCAGTCCTTTTTCTGCCCAAACATCGGGTTTACACCCCTGTTAACCGCTGAAAATCGTTTTTTTGCCGTGTATCACACAATGCTGACACAATAGCGTATTGTGGCATAAAAACAGACAATCAGGGAGTTTCTCATGACCATTGAGTGGTGGTTCGCCTACCTGCTGACATCAATCATTCTCAGCCTGTCGCCGGGTTCCGGCGCGATTAATACCATGACCACCTCCATTAACCACGGTTACCGCGGCGCGGCGGCGTCGATTGCCGGTTTGCAGACTGGTCTGGTTATTCATATCGTGCTGGTTGGCGTCGGTCTCGGCACCCTGTTCTCCCGCTCGGTGCTGGCCTTTGAAGTGCTGAAATGGGCCGGTGCAGCCTACCTGATCTGGCTGGGGATCCAGCAATGGCGGGCGGCTGGGGCCATCGACCTGAATACGCTGGCGAAGGCGCAGACGCGCGGCAAACTGTTCCAGCGCGCGGTGTTCGTGAATCTCACCAATCCCAAAAGCATTGTTTTTCTGGCCGCTCTGTTTCCACAGTTTATCCTGCCGCACCAGCCGCAGCTGATGCAGTATCTCGTTCTGGGTGTCACCACCATCGTCGTCGATATCATTGTGATGATTGGCTATGCGACCCTGGCGCAGCGCATTTCAGCGTGGATTAAAGGGCCAAAGCAGATGAAGGCACTGAACAAAGTCTTTGGTTCGCTGTTTATGCTGGTCGGGGCGCTGCTCGCCTCCGCCCGTCACGCCTGAATATAAGCTGGCGCAGCGCGTGCCGCAGCATGGAGGATTACTGATGACGCAGCCATTATGGAAATGACCGGTCTGGCTGAGGATGAGCTGCAGCGGCTTCGCCACTGACACTTTCCCCACCCGGAAACAGCCGGGTGGGAAACAGCATGCCGGTTAACGCGAGATAATCAGGTGGATGCCGAAGCCCGCAAACAGCGTACCGGCGATACCATCGATCCACTTCGCCATCCGCTGATAGCCGCGGCGCATCCCTGGCAGGGCGAACAGGCTGGCAACCACCATAAACCAGGCCAGCGTCTCAACGATAATCAGCAGGAAAATACCCCAGCGCGCACCAGCACCGACGCTGTCACCCACGAACAGCGAGAACACCGAGCCGAAATAGATAATCGCTTTCGGATTCGCCAGATTGGTCAGCAATCCCTTCACGAAGCTGCGCCCACTGCGGGCCAGCTCCACCTGCGGCTCCGCCGAGGCCACCGCCTCTTTTTTCAGCGCGCCGCGCAGCATCTGGTAGCCCATCCAGCACAGATACAGGCCGCCACCGACCATAATGATGTTATGCAGCCACGCCATCTGCGCGAGGATCAGGTTCAGGCCGAGCAGGGCAACACCCGCCCAGACCATCACGCCGCAGGTGATCCCCAGCACACCCATCATCGCCTCTCTGCGTGAGCGGCTGATGGCCGTTTGTGAGACAAAGAAAAAGTCCGGCCCCGGGCTCATCAGCGCAATGATATGCACCAGCGCCACGGTGAGGAAAAGCATCAGCATAGTTAACTCGCAGGAAAATAGTGAAGAGGGAAACTATTCTGGCACCTTTTCCCGCGGCTGACTACTCATCATCACCATCGACATGAGCACGTATCAATGCCATGAATTCTTTACCGAAACGCTCAAGTTTGCGCGTCCCCACGCCGTTGACGCTGAGCATCTCCCCGGCGGTGAGTGGCGACTGTTCCGCCATCTCGATCAGCGTCGCGTCGTTGAAGACCACGTATGGCGGGATATTCTCTTCGTCGGCGATCGCTTTACGCAATTTGCGCAGCTTGGCAAACAGCTTGCGGTCGTAATTGCCGCCAAAGGATTTCTGCATCGCCTTCGGCTTCAGCGCCACGATACGCGGCACGGCGAGCTGCAGCGGCACCTCGCCGCGCAGAACCGGTCGTGCGGCTTCGGTCAGCTGCAGTGCGGAGTGCTGAGCAATATTCTGCGTCACCAGCCCAAGATGAATCAGTTGGCGGATCACGCTCACCCAGTGTTCGTGGCTCTGCTCCCGGCCGATGCCGTAAACCGGCAGCTTATCGTGGCCCATGTCACGGATGCGCTGGTTGTTGGCCCCGCGCAGGACCTCCACCACGTAACCCATCCCGAAACGTTGATTCACCCGGTAAATCGTTGAAAGCGCCTTGCGTGCATCCATTAAGCCATCGTACTGCTTTGGCGGATCAAGACAGATATCGCAGTTGCCGCACGGCTCCTGGCGCCCTTCGCCAAAGTAGTTCAGTAGCACCAGACGACGACAGGTTTGCGCTTCGGCAAACGCCCCCATCGCATTCAGCTTATGCCGCTCGATATCCTGCAGCGGCCCGGCGGGCTTTTCTTCCAGACAGCGGCGCAGCCACGCCATATCCGCCGGATCATAAAACAGCATCGCTTCCGCCGGCAGGCCATCACGCCCGGCGCGGCCGGTTTCCTGATAGTAGGATTCAATATTGCGCGGGATATCGAAGTGCACCACAAAACGGACGTTCGGCTTGTTGATGCCCATCCCGAAGGCCACCGTCGCCACCACGATCTGCAGATCGTCACGCTGGAATTTCTCCTGCACGTCGGCGCGGACGGCGTTTTCCAGACCAGCATGGTAAGCCGCTGCGCTGATGCCGCGGCTCTGCAAACGCGCTGCGGTATCTTCCACTTTCGAGCGGCTGTTGCAGTAGATGATGCCCGATTTGCCGCGCTGATCCTGAACGTAGCGCATCAGTTGATCGAGCGGTTTGAATTTCTCCATCAGCATATAGCGGATGTTCGGCCGGTCGAAGCTGCTGACCTGAATCAGCGGATCGTTAAGCCCGAGCAGACGGACGATATCACGGCGGGTAGTGTCATCGGCGGTGGCGGTCAATGCCATAAACGGGATCTGCGGCATCCGCTGGCGCAGCTGGCCCAGCGCGGCATATTCCGGGCGGAAATCATGGCCCCACTGGGAGATACAGTGCGCTTCGTCTACCGCCAGCATCGCTAGGTTCCAGTTCGTCAGATGCTCAAGAAAGTTATCCAGCATCAACCTTTCCGGCGCGATATACAGCAGACGAATCTGCCCGCTGCGACAGCCGGCCATCACTTCCTGCTGCTGCTCGCGGCTTTGCGTCGAGTTCAGACAAGCCGCCGCCACGCCGTTGGCCAGCAGTTGATCGACCTGGTCCTTCATCAGCGAGATCAGCGGCGAGACCACCACCGTCAAACCGCCCATGACCAGCGCCGGCACTTGATAGCACAGCGACTTACCGCCACCGGTCGGCATGACCACCAGGCAGTCACGGCCCTCGAGCACCGTCTCGATAATCGTTTCCTGGCCAGGACGGAACTGCTGGTAGCCGAAGGTCTCTTGTAAAACCTGCTTCGCCAGCGATTCCTGATTTAATACTTCCGCCTGTGCCACGTTGACCCCATTTGCCTGAAAAGAAAACAGGCGCTATTTTCAGCGCCTGTGAGCCAGAGTGCAACGATTAAAACAGATCGTTGAGCATTAGCCCGACGCCGACGCGCGTTTGATTAAAGTTGTAGTCGATAAGCGATTCGCCGTAACCGCTGTAGATCTGCGTATAGGCGCGAACATGTTTGGTAATGGGATAGCTCACGCCGAGCTCCGCCCCGCCATAGCCGGTGTTCCAGTTATATTGCCCCTGCGCGCTGAGGATCGCCTCTCCCAGTTGGTAACCCACCTTCAGCCGGTAATAGCCCATATATTTGGTGATATCCGGGTTATCATCGGTGTTGCCCACCACGTACCAGGGCTTCACTTCCACCAGCCAGTTGCCGTTTTGCGCCATCAGGCGGGCATAAAGCCGGTTCCAGCTGCGCGAGGTAGGGTCGGAACGACCATTCGAGTCGTGGTTATACCCCATCTCGATGTCGCGCAGCGTCCAGCCAGCAAACTGATAGTCAGTCGCAAAGCCCAAAAACAGCTGTGGTTCGTAATTAGTCTCGCGAAACGGCGCCGACTCTTTGCTGTTGGAAAGCTGCCACCAGGATTTCTGGGTATACGATGCGCCGAGCAGCGAATTATCGCCCAGGATGCCACGCCACAGCGGGAACGCCAGACTCAGCTGAAATTTCACTTCATCTTTACGGGCGTTTTCGGCCCAGTCATAGCTGCGGATCGCCTCTTTATTGAGGTCACTGGTCCATGTGTAGAGCAGATAGTTGCTCTCATAAGGATAGAGCAGGAAAGGATTATCATGGTCCTGGAGCAGGTTGGCGATAATGCTGCCGCGCACGGCAGGTTTGTCGTGAACCGACGCATCCTGCGCCATAACACCGGCCGGTAGCGCGCACAGCGCCACCAGGCTGGCCAAAGAGATACGCATGCTGGTCTCCTGATAAATAGTTTTTATTTTTGTTTAACCCAAAGCCATTCTACCTGTTTATTAATCACCTGCCCCTTAATCCGCTCCGAAAGTGGAAATCAATATTTTAGAAGCATAAAATCAACATTTTGTTAACGAATGGAACCGGTGTTATGTCTGAACTTACTGCCGAAGCAGCGCTGAAACTGGTGGGGGAGATTTTCGTCTATCACATGCCGTTTAACCGCGCCCTCGGCCTCGAACTGGATCGCTATGAAAAAGCGTTTGCCCAGCTCAGCTTTAATAATCAGCCGATGATGGTCGGCAACTGGGCGCAGAGTATTTTGCATGGCGGAGTGATCGCCTCCGCGCTGGACGTCGCCGCTGGTCTGGTCTGCGTCGGTAGCACCCTCACCCGCCATGACACCATCAACGAAGAAGAGCTGCGTCAGCGCCTCTCCCGCATGGGAACCATCGACCTGCGCGTGGACTACCTGCGTCCGGGCCGCGGCGAACGGTTTACCGCCACCAGCAGCCTGCTGCGCGCCGGCAATAAAGTGGCGGTAGCCCGCGTGGAACTGCATAACGAAGCTCAGGTCTATATTGCCAGCGCTACGGCCACCTATATGGTGGGTTGATTGGCCAAAATCGAGTAACATCACTCTCTTTGGCAATGGATTTTACCGATGGATGCGAAACAGACGCGGTTAGGGATCATTCTGGCCCTCGCCGCCTACTTTATATGGGGTATCGCGCCAGCGTACTTCAAACTTATCTACTATGTTCCCGCCGATGAAATTCTGACCCATCGCGTGATCTGGTCCTTCTTCTTCATGGTGGCGCTCATCAGCGTCAGCCGCCAGTGGCCGCAGGTGAAAAAGCTGCTGAAGACGCCGCGCAAGATCTTCCTGCTGGCGCTCTCTGCGGTGCTGGTCGGCGGCAACTGGCTGCTCTTCATCTGGGCGGTGAATAACCACCATATGCTGGAAGCCAGCCTCGGCTACTTTATTAACCCGCTGGTGAACATTCTGTTAGGCATGATTTTCCTCGGCGAACGCTTCCGTCGCCTGCAGTGGTTGGCGGTGATCCTCGCCTTTTGCGGCGTGCTGGTGCAGCTGTGGACCTTTGGTTCGCTGCCGGTAATCGGCCTTGGACTGGCCTTCAGCTTTGCCTTTTACGGCCTGGTGCGGAAGAAAATTGCTGTCGACGCGCAGACCGGTATGTTGGTGGAAACACTGTGGCTTCTGCCGGTGGCGGCAATCTGGCTGTTCGGCATCACCGATAGCCCGACCAGCCATATGGGGGAAAACCCCTGGTCGCTCAATCTGCTGCTGATGGCCGCGGGCGTGGTAACCACCATTCCCCTGCTGTGCTTCACCGGCGCGGCAACCCGCCTGCGCCTGTCGACGCTGGGTTTCTTCCAGTACATCGGTCCGACACTGATGTTCCTGCTGGCGGTGACGTTCTACGGCGAAGTGCCGGGCAAGGATAAAATGGTGACCTTTGGCTTTATCTGGGTCGCGCTGGCGGTGTTTATCGTCGATGCGCTGTATACCCAGCGCCGGCTGCGCAGAGGCTAAGCCTCCCTCAGCCAGTAAAAAAGGGAGCCGACGCTCCCTTTTTTTACAGCCAGTTTTTACGCTTGAAGTAGAGATACGGCGCCAGGCCGGCCAGCATCATAAAGACGATCGCCCCCGGGTAGCCGAAGCTCCAGTGCAGCTCCGGCATAAATTCAAAGTTCATCCCGTAGCTGGACGCCACCAGGGTCGGCGGCAGGAACACCACCGACACCACCGAGAAGATCTTGATGATGCGGTTCTGCTCGATATTGATGAAACCCATCGCCGCCTGCATCAGGAAGTTC
The DNA here is from genome assembly GCF_002810615.1 of Klebsiella sp. G-Nf4. Classification (NCBI taxonomy): domain Bacteria; kingdom Pseudomonadati; phylum Pseudomonadota; class Gammaproteobacteria; order Enterobacterales; family Enterobacteriaceae; genus Klebsiella; species Klebsiella sp. G-Nf4. The sequence goes on from NZ_PION01000018.1 coordinate 32,416, forward strand.
ACCTTCTGGAACAGCGATTCGTTGTGCGGCAGCAGGGATTCGATATCGCGCAGGATCTCCCGCGCCTGCTCCAGCTGGCCTGCCGGCAGGCGCGCCTTACGCACGAGGAAGTTCAGCGCGCGCTGGGTATCCATCAGACAGAGGCGCACCTTCCAGCCGATATCTTCCAGTTCCGCCAGCGTCGACAGCGCTTCGTCGTACTCGTCGCCCTGATGGCCTTCCATAATCACGCGGCTCAGCTTTTCCAGGTCGCTGTAGATGTTTTCAATTTCATCCGCCAGCTGCTCGATTTTGGTTTCGAACAGGTCGAGTAGCAGTTCATAGGCGTTACCGTCGACCAGCGTCTGGTTACGCACGCGCATACGGTACAAGCGGAAAGCGGGCAGTTCGCGCTCGCGCAGCGTGAACAGGCGGCCTTCGCGGATGGTAAACGCCACGGTAGAGTTGCCAGCGTGATCTTCGGCATCTTCAAAAAAGAAGAAGGAGTGGATGTGTAACCCATCTTCATCTTCAAAGAAACGCGCGGAGGCTTCGATATCTTCCAGTTCCGGGCGCGTCGCCAGGTTCTGACCCAGTTCCGTCTGCACGCGGCTTCGCTCATCGTCGTCAGGCTCGACCAGATCGACCCACACCGAGCTGGCGAGGTGCTTGATCTCATCGGCTTCCAGGCGCGTTAAACGATTGTTTTCCAGTTGAAATGCGCTCAGCATGACCGGGACTCCCAATGCAAAAAAATTATCGGACAGTTCGGTGGGCACACAGAAACAAATTGGGTTTCAGACCATTAAGCCTGACTCAGCGCGACGGGAATGGGGCAGGTCGCTGACAACCGCTAAGGCTATCAGCATAAGAGGATAGCCTTAGGAGTTGTTCCTGAATGACAGGAAGTTGAGCCAGCATCTACTGGGTGTGTCCAAGGCGAATGTCCTCTTAGCGTAATCGTGCGCGCATGTTACGCCAGCGCAAAATCGGCGTCAACACGCAACGGAACGCGAAAGCGCAAATCAGGCGCCTTAACGTATAAAGGTAGCAGATTATTACAAAATAATGATATTTTTCTTAATGTTACACTTCCTCAAGCCGTGCGTAAGCCGCCACCAGCCATTTGATTCCCTGGCCCTGAAAAGCCACCTGCAGCCGGCTGTGCTCGCCGCTGCCTTCGAGGTTGACAATAGTGCCTTCGCCAAACTTCGGATGACGCACCCGCTGACCTAACTTGTAGCCGGTATCGCTCTCGGCAATCGGCGCGCCCAGCCGCTGATGGTTTACCGGGCGGCTCACCGTAGCCCGCAGACGCACTTCTTCTACGCACTCCTGCGGCAACTCCCCGATAAAGCGCGACGGGCGGTGATAAACCTCTTTGCCGTACAGACGGCGGGTTTCGGCGTAGGTCAGCGTCAGCTTCTGCATGGCGCGCGTTACGCCAACGTAGGCCAGACGACGCTCTTCTTCCAGACGGCCACCTTCATCAAGCGCCATCTGGCTCGGGAACATCCCTTCTTCGACGCCGACGATAAACACCTGCGGGAACTCCAGCCCTTTCGCCGAGTGCAGGGTCATCAGTTGAACCGCGTCCTGCCAGGTATCCGCCTGCCCTTCGCCCGCTTCCAGCGCGGCGTGGGAGAGGAACGCCTGCAGCGGCATCAGGTCTTCATCTTCTTCGTTGTAGCTGAACTGGCGCGTCGCCGTCACCAGTTCCTCTAAGTTTTCAATACGGGTCTGACCCTTCTCGCCTTTCTCCTGCTCATACATCGCGCGCAGCCCGGAGTCTTTAATCACCCGATCGGTCTGGACATGTAGCGGCATATCGGCGGTCTCCTGCGCCAGGGCGTCAATCAACTCCATAAAGCGTTGCAGAGCGCTGGCGGCACGGCCAGCCAGCACTTTATCTTTCAGCAGCTCGCGGCAGGCCTGCCATAGCGTCAGCTGACGATCGCGCGACGTCTGGCGCACCACGTCCAGCGTACGATCGCCGATGCCGCGAGTCGGCGTATTGACCACCCGCTCAAACGCTGCATCGTCGTTACGGTTGGCAATCAGGCGCAGATAAGAGAGTGCATCTTTGATTTCCTGACGTTCGAAGAAGCGCATACCGCCGTAGATACGATACGGCATGCTGGCCTGCAGCAGCGCTTCTTCCAGCACGCGCGACTGGGCGTTACTGCGATAGAGAATGGCGCATTGCTCCAGCGCACCGCCGTTCTCCTGCCAGGTTTTAATTCGGTTCACCACGAAGCGCGCTTCATCGAGATCGTTGAAGGCGCAGTACAGCGAAATCGGCTCGCCGTCGGCGCCGTCGGTCCACAGTTTCTTGCCCAGGCGCCCGTTGTTGTTTTCAATCAGGGCGTTGGCAGCGCTAAGAATATTGCTGGTTGAACGATAGTTCTGCTCCAGGCGAATAGTTTCCGCGCCGGGGAAGTCGTTGAGGAAGCGCTGAATGTTCTCAACCTGCGCACCGCGCCAGCCGTAAATCGACTGGTCATCATCGCCGACGATCATCACCTTGCCGGTATCGCCCGCCAGCAGGCGGATCCAGGCGTACTGGATGTTGTTGGTGTCCTGGAATTCATCGACGAGGATATTGGTGAAACGCTCACGGTAGTGCTGCAGGATATGCGGCTTGTTCAGCCATAGCTCGTGCGCACGCAGCAGCAGCTCAGCGAAATCCACCAGCCCGGCGCGGTCGCAGGCTTCCTGGTAGGCCTGATAGACCTTCTGCCAGGTCTGCTCCACCGGGTTGCCGTAGCTCTGAATGTGATGCGGGCGCAGCCCTTCATCTTTCTGGCTGTTGATGTACCACATCGCCTGACGCGGCGGCCATTGCTTCTCGTCCAGGTTCATCGCCTTAATCAGACGCTTCAGCAGACGCAGCTGGTCTTCGCTATCGAGGATTTGAAAATCCTGCGGCAGGTTGGCGTCCAGATGGTGCGCACGCAGCAGGCGGTGCGCCAGGCCGTGGAAGGTGCCCACCCACATGCCGCCCTGGGTAGTGCCCATCAGTTGGCCGATACGGTGGCGCATTTCCGCCGCCGCTTTGTTGGTAAAGGTCACCGCCATAATTGAGTACGGCGAGCAGTTCTCCACGCTCAGCAGCCAGGCAATACGGTGCACCAGAACGCGCGTCTTGCCACTGCCCGCCCCTGCCAGAACCAGCATATTGGTGCGCGAAGCGGCTACGGCTTCACGCTGTTTGTCATTAAGGCTGTCGAGCAGGTAAGAAACGTCCATTGGCACCGCCGGAAGAGAAGGGGTTCCACGAACCCCTGTTAATATATACAGAGTGACTGGTGATTATATCAGCGAGGTCAGAGATGCCAACCGTGAAATTTCAATATGCGGCAGCAGGCGGCTGTCCGCGGTGTGCATCAGGTCCGCGCCTTGCGGTTTGATCCAGCAGGCCTGCATCCCGCAGCGCAGCGAACCAGCAACGTCGGTCGTCAGATCATCGCCGACGTGCAGAATGTGCCCGAGCGGTAAATCCAGACGCTCCGCCGCCAGGTGGTACATATCGGCAAATGGCTTGGAACGACCATCCGGACCGGCACGCAACACGAAGCGGAAATAGTCGCTCAGGCCGAACAGCTCCGGGCGGGCGTTACCATTGGTGATGGCCACCAGCGGCCACTTCTGTGCCAGCTTCGCCAGCGTATCGTGGGTCTCCTGCGGAACATCGACCCGACTGCGCCAGTGCGCGAAGTTTTCCATCGCCGCCTCAGCGCCCGCTTTCGCCGCTTCGGCGGAGAGTCCGGCGTTACGCATCCCTAACTCCAGCGCGCGGTGGCGCCAGAGAGTGACGTCGTGGTAGATCTCAGGCTCGGAAGCCAGCAGCGTCTGGCGCAGCTGGTTAAGCTCATGGGCGTCAAACTGGCTGAGCGACGGATGGTAATTGCGCACAAAGGCCAGCGATTCGTGCATCGTCCGGTCAATCACCGGGCGGTTATCATAAAGGGTGTCGTCCAGGTCAAACGTCAGCGCGGAGATCGGGCCCAGAGGTCGGTAAAAACGCATTATTTCCCCCGTTTAGCGCGCGGATGCGCGGCATCGTACACCGAGGCAAGGTGTTGAAAGTCAAGATGGGTATAGATTTGAGTGGTGGAGAGGTTAGCATGGCCCAGCAGCTCCTGCACGCCGCGCAGATCGCCGCTGGACTCCAGCATATGGGTGGCAAAGGAGTGGCGCAGCTTGTGCGGGTGCACATGGCTGTTCAGCCCCTGTTTAATCCCCCACTCGGCAAACCGCTTCTGCACGTTGCGAGCCGAAATGCGCTTACCCAGCTTCGACAAAAACAGCGCGTCGTCGTCAGTGCCGAACAGGCCGCGCAAATCCAGCCAGTGCTCAATCCACGTCACCGCGTTGCGACCGATCGGCAAACGACGTTCTTTGCTGCCTTTGCCCATCACCCAAACCTCTCCACTTTCAAGGTCGAGGTGCTTAATATCAAGGTTGACCAACTCCGACAGACGCAGACCTGCGCCGTACATCACTTCCAGCATCGCCCGGTCGCGCACCGCGAGTGGGTCGTTGAGGTCGATATCCAGCAGCCGATTGACGTCATCGACGTCAATATTTTTCGGCAAGTGGCGGGGAATTTTCGGCGCCGCAATCCCCTTCGCCGGGTTCGCGGCCAGCTCGCCCTGACTGACCATCCAGTCAAAGAAACTGCGCAGGGCGGAAAGCCGCAGCGCCAGGCTCGCCGGGCCTAAACCCGCACGGCGGCTGCGAACCGCAAAGCTACGCACCTGAGCGGCATCGCACTGCTGCCAGCTTTTCAGCCCAGCCTCATCCGCCAGGGCGATCAACGCGTCCAGCTGACGCTGGTAGTTAGTCAGCGTAATCGGGCTAAGCTGACGCTCAACGCCGAGATAGCGCAGGAAGCGGTCGACCCAGGCGAACAGCGGAGAGTCGGTCATGCGCGTTCAATCCAGCGCTCCAGCAGGCCAGGGAGCATCTGCGCAATTTCCTGCAGCAACTGCGTCCCCTGCCCTGACTGATAATGCTGCGCATCGCGGCTGCTAAAGAGCATCACGCCCGGAGCGTTATCACCGCCCAGCATCGACATCGCCACGGATCCAATGGCCTTCGCTTCCGGTAGCACCACCAGCAGCTCCGGACCGTTCAGCGGCCCAAGATAGTGGCGCGCCTGGCCCAGACGTTGAATACGGATCGGCTCAAACGCCTGCCGGTTTAACGCCAGATGGGTAAACTTCGATGGCGCGCCGAGGCGCCAGCTGTCAGGGAACAGGCGCACCGTAGCGCCAGCCAGCCCCAGTTCGCGAGCCCAGCGATGAAGGCGGTTGAGCATATCGTCGAGGCTCTCCGCAGCCGCCAGCCGCGTTTGTAGCTGCAGCAGGCGCTGGAACAGGCTTTCATTGGTGACCGCCTGCTCCATCAGCAGCGACATATTCTCTTCCAGCACATGAATATGGTTACGCGCCCGCATCATGTGCCACTCCACCAGCGAAATCGAACCGCGGACCGGATGCGGGACGCGGATATGTTCGACCTGGGCGGCATTACGAATAAAAAATTCAGGATGTTGCAACAGATAGTCCACCACCGCACGATCGTTCAACGCGCTGGCAACCTCCTGCTGTTCTTCCCCGATTGGTTTCATAAATGAATAAATCCATCATAGACATGGGCCGCCGGGCCGGTCATAAACAGCGGCTGGCCCGGGCCTTTCCAGGCGATATCAAGACGACCGCCGGGTAATTCCACACGTACTGTTTCAGCCAGCAGCCCCTGCTGGATCCCCACCGCCACCGCGGCGCAGGCGCCGCTGCCGCAGGCCTGGGTTTCCCCCGCCCCGCGCTCGTAGACGCGCAGACGGATATGGGACCGGCCGACCACCTGCATAAAGCCGATATTGGCGCGCTCCGGAAAACGCTCGTGGCTTTCCATCACCGGGCCCAGCGTTTCCACGGCCGCCGTATCCACGTCATCCACCTGGATAACGCAGTGTGGGTTCCCCATGGAAACCACACCGCACAATACTGTCTGCTCGGCGGCACGCATGATATAGGTCTTTTCCGCTTTGTTGGCGCGGAACGGCACCTGGGACGGCTCAAAGTTGGGCTCGCCCATATTCACCCGCACCAGATCGTCTTCCGTTACGCTTAATACCATACGCCCATTGGCCGTACTCACGCGGATATCACGTTTATTGGTCAGGCCTTTCAGCCGGACAAAGCGGGCAAAACAGCGCGCGCCGTTGCCGCACTGCGACACTTCGCTGCCGTCGGCGTTAAAGATCCGGTAATGGAAATCCAGATCGGGATCGTAGGGCGGCTCGACGACCAACAGTTGATCGAACCCGACGCCAAGGTGGCGATCCGCCAGGCGGCGAATCAGCTCCGGCGAGAAAAAAACATTCTGCGTTACCGCGTCAACGACCATAAAATCGTTGCCAAGGCCATGCATTTTAGAGAACTGCATCATCTACTCCAGTTGCGCGGAACAGAACGTTATCGTTAGTAATTGACCTGGCTCGGACCACCGGTATCGCCACGATCGTTACGATCCGGCGTTGCGCTCTGAATGCCTGGGTTAACCGGTTTGGTCGGCGGCGGCGCGGTTTTGTCCGCCGGCGGGAAATAGAGAGGCCCTTTCAGACCGCAGCCGGTCAGGCTGAAGATCGCAAACAAAACGGCAAGCGTAGGAAAAACGTTTTTCATTGATAGTTGCCCGTGATTCATTCTTTCTGCTTTCTATCATCGCAGGAGAAGACGTAAAAGCAAGCGTTTAGCATCCGACTGCGCGCGCTTTTGTTTCGCGCTATACTGCCGCCATCTTCAAAAAAGCAGGCTATACCCGTTATAATTCAAGCTGCATGTACGTTGGCTTTCCTCGCTCGCCCCAGTCACTTACTGGAGTAAGCTCCTGGGACTCCCTGCGTCGCCGCCTTCCTGCAACTCGAATTATTTAGGGTATATAACTATGAACGACAGTGAATTCCATCGCCTGGCGGATAGCCTGTGGATGACCATCGAAGAACGTCTGGACGACTGGGACGGCGACAGCGACATCGATTGCGAAATCAACGGCGGCGTGCTGACCATCAGCTTTGAAAACGGCAGCAAAATCATTATTAACCGTCAGGAGCCGCTGCACCAGGTGTGGCTGGCCACCAAACAGGGCGGCTATCACTTCGATCTCAAAGGCGACGAGTGGATCTGCGATCGTAGCGGCGAGACCTTCTGGGATTTGCTGGAGCAGGCGGCGAGCAATCAGGCCGGTGAGACGGTGAGCTTCCGTTAATGACGTGTTTCCCGGATGGCGGCGCATCGCGCCTTATCCGGGCTACCTGACGACATAGAACCGTAGCCCTGCTAAGCGCAGCGCCAGCAGGGCATATCTCCGGATAGCGGCTCACGCCTTATCCGGGCCAAATCTACGAGTAGCGCTGCTGCAGTACCGGCGAGGCGGTAACGTCCTGGCTGGTGGGTATCGCAGCGGCAATCGCCTGGGTGCGGAATGGGATCACCTGGGTGCGCCCGTCTACCTCGACAATCTGATAGAACTGCGGCAGGTTGAAGTTGATGAAGCTGGAGCCGTAGGTGAAACGATCGTGCGATGACGAATAGAAGCGGCTGACGTCGCGCACCAGCTCCTCTTTGCTGCCCTCGCAGTGGTGATACACCTCCGCGCGGTTGCTCTCATCAAGAATATAGATGTTAAAGCCGCTGTCGTTGTTATCCGCGTCTTCAAAGAAGAACTGAATAATCCCTTCGCTGGCGAAGCCGTCCACTACCGCCGGCAGCTTAACGTGATTGGTTTCCACCTGTACCGACAGGCCATGAAGCTTGTTGTGCGAGATAGCGCCGTAGAACTCAATGGCGTTTTCCAGCTTCTGCACCGAAACGTTAAGACGCTCGAAGAACAGCCCCCAGGTCTGGCCGGAGACGCGCAGCGCTTTGAAGCGCCCGGTATCCTGGCGGGTACTGGAGAGACGCAGTTCGATGCATTCGGAGATCATCTGCTGCACGCGGGTACGGATCAGGCCGCGCAGGTGCTGGCTATAGCAGAACACCTCCACGCTGTCCGGCGGCGCGGCGTCCTGATGCATTTTGCCGAGAATCGTCTTCAGCGCTTCGATCATCGCCTGCTCGCCGTTAAAGTGCAGCGTACGCACTTCGTTCCACGAGTTGCGATACAGCAGGTCGACGCTGCCGATCAGGCATTTTTGCTCTTCGCCAAAGCTGAAAACATCCAGCTTACGGAAATCGAAGTGCACCACCTGGTTGCGGAAGGCCGCGGTCGGGTCATATTCGAGGTTGACGATAATCGCCAGATGGCGGATTTCGCACGGGCTGTACAGCGCTTTTGGCGTCGGCGCCGGCAGGCGCAGTGGGAAATGGTGCGACACGTCGGCCACCATCTCCTGCAGCTTCGCCAGATCGACGATGCCGTTGCCCTTAATAAACAGGCGGGTGCGTGAGGTCAGCAGGCCGTTAAACCAGGCCCAGGCCACCAGCTTATTAAGATAACGGTTATATTCCAGCGGCTGATGGCTGATGATCGATTCCATATCCGGCGCGCGGTTATACAGATACCAACCGGTACGGTTGGCGCGGCCCGGCGGCACGTGGATAAAGGTCAGGTTCGGTTCCGACAGATCCGGCGAAATTTGCGGGTTCACCAGCGTCACTTTCCCCGGCAGCGCTTCAAAAGCCGCATACAGCTTACGCGTCAGCACGCCAATATCCTGAGGGCTGGCGGAGACGCTGAGATTATTGCGCCGCGCGAAGCGGATCAGATTACGATAGCTCTGCATCATGGCGTCGAGCAGTTCGTTGTGCGCCTTGCGCACTTCATCGATTTTCCAGTTGGCGCGATTGTCGAGCATCATTAGACGCTTTTCGTCCCAGCCCCAGGCATTCACCAGCTGGCTGACGACTTCGCGACGCCAGCCGACACAGGCGCGTTCGCGGCTGAGTTTTTCACAGACTTTCAGATAGAAGCAGCGGCGCACCAGGTCGAGGCGGGTTTCATCTTCGATGGCCTGCAGATAGGTAGTCACGCGCTCCAGCATCATGCAGTACGGGTCGAGGCCGAAGGAGACAATCTCGCCGTCGTGTAGACGCTGTTTGATATCTTTCGCCAACAGGCGGTTATTGGGATATTCCCAGGAGTAGGCTTCCAGCAGCAGCGTTTTCAGCACTGCTTTATAGGGGGAGTCGATACTCTTATACAGCTGCCACAGGCTGGCGCCGAAGTACTCTTCCGCCGACAGTGAACTGAGGCCGCCGAGATCGAGCCATTCGTTAGGCGTCAGCACGCCCTGGGCATACAGCCCCATGACGTAATCATCGTAATGCTCTTCTTCATCGCACGGCACCATATTCCACAGAATACGCTTGCCGGCGAGACGCACCGCGGTGCGATAGAACTCATCGAGCAACAGGATATGCTGAGTCGAACCGCAGTCTTCGCCGCCGAGGCTACCACTTTCATTATGACGGAAGCGGTTTTCGTCGATCAGGAAGAAGCTGACTTCCACGCCGAGCGATGCCGCCCAGCTCTCAAGCAGGCTGCATTTTCGCTGCAGCAGCTGGCGCTCTTCGCTATCCAGCCAGGCCTGGTGACATACCCAGATATCAAGATCGGAAGAACAGCTCTGACCAACGGAGGAAGTACTGCCCATCGAGTAGACGCCGGTGATCGGCAACTCGCCTTTCGGCGGCTCCTGGGTCTGCATGCCGCGATGCAGTTCCAGTTCTTCAAGATAGTGGCGTTGGGTTTCATCAGGCGTGTAGAGGCAAATGCCACGGGGAACGTTACCGTCAAGGTAACCCGGCATCAGCGGGTGATGATAATGTAGTAACGTTGGCAGTAGACTGTAAACCTGCTGGAAAGCGGGTCCCATGGCAGCAAGCGCGCGATCCACGCGCAATTGGTTGATGGCATCCAGTCTCTGTTTCAGTGTCTCAATATAGAGGTACAAGACATATCGCCTGATGTTCAAAAACCCGAAGTACAATAGTACGGAGGATTTCAGTATTTCAACAAAAACCGTCACCATTTGTCGTCGGTGTGGTTGTGATGAGCAGCGGACGGACAAATGGTTTAAAACGTGATCAATTTAACACCTTGCTCATTGACCGTAAAGAAAGATGCGCTACATACAAGTGTAGCACCGTTTATTACCTGTAAATTCCTCACTACGCCTCCGGCAACCGCCACGCGCATGAAAGGTTAAAAAAGAGTCGGCCGGAGCCATCTCCCACATAAATCGTGAAAACTAACATCCGTAAGACAACAATGTTAGGATGGATAGTGGTCGACAATGACGGTAACAAGCATGTTAGACAAAGTTTTGAAAATTGCCACACGGCAAAGCCCGCTTGCGCTATGGCAGGCGCAGTATGTTAAAGCACGTCTGGAACAAGCGCATCCTGGACTGAACGTCGAGCTGGTGCCGATGGTCACGCGCGGTGATGTCATCCTTGATACGCCCCTGGCAAAAGTGGGCGGCAAGGGCTTATTTGTGAAAGAGTTAGAGCTCGCCATGCTCGAAGGGCGGGCCGATATCGCCGTCCATTCGATGAAAGATGTCCCGGTGGAATTCCCGGAGGGGCTGGGGTTGGTCACCATCTGCGAGCGCGACGATCCGCGCGACGCGTTTGTTTCCAATCACTATGCCTCAATTGACGAACTACCGGCTGGCAGCATCGTTGGCACGTCAAGTTTACGTCGCCAGTGCCAACTCGCCGCCGAACGCCCCGATCTGGTGATCCGCTCCCTGCGCGGCAACGTTGGCACCCGATTGGGCAAACTCGATAACGGCGAGTATGACGCCATTATCCTTGCCGCCGCCGGGCTGAAGCGCCTGCAACTGGAGGCGCGAATTCGCCAACCGCTGTCGCCTGAGCAATCCCTGCCGGCCGTCGGCCAGGGCGCGGTGGGAATCGAATGCCGTCTTGACGATGCATGGACCCAGGCGCTGTTGGCGCCCCTCAACCATGCGGAAACCGCGGTACGCGTGCGCGCCGAACGGGCGATGAACACCCGCCTCGAAGGCGGTTGTCAGGTGCCAATTGGCAGCTATGCGGAACTCGTCAACGGCGAACTGTGGCTGCGGGCGCTGGTTGGCGCCCCGGATGGTTCGCAGATGGTACGCGGCGAACGGCGCGGGCCAGCAGAGCAGGCCGAAGCGCTCGGCATCTCGCTGGCGGAAGAGCTCCTGGATAACGGCGCCCGCGACATTCTCGCGGCAGTTTATGATGGAGAAGCCCCACGATGAGCATCCTGGTCACTCGTCCACTCCCGCAAGGGGAAGCGCTGGTCAGCCGTCTGCGGGCCATGGGACGCGTGGCCTGGAGCTTTCCGCTGATAGAATTTACGCCTGGCCGGGAGCTTCCCGTGCTGGGCGACCATCTTGCCCATCTGGGGTCCGACGACCTGCTGTTTGCGCTATCCCAGCATGCGGTGGAATTCGCCCATGCCCGTCTGCAGCAGCAGGGCCTGCCCTGGCCCACTTCTCCGCACTATTTTGCCATTGGCCGAACGACGGCGCTGGCCTTGCATACGGTCAGCGGGCAGCACATCCGTTATCCGTTAGATCGGGAAATTAGCGAAGTCTTGCTACAATTACCTGAATTACAAAACATTGCCGGGAAAAATGCGCTGATCTTACGCGGCAATGGTGGGCGGGAACTCTTAGGCGCCACGCTGGCTGAACGCGGCGCCAGGGTCACATTTTGTGAATGTTATCAACGTAGTGCAAAACATTACGATGGCGCAGAAGAAGCGATGCGCTGGCAGTCTCGCGGGGTCACCACGCTGGTGGTCACCAGCGGCGAGATGCTGCAGCAGCTGTGGTCGCTGATACCGCAATGGTATCGCGAACAGTGGCTCCTGCACTGCCGCCTTGTCGTTGTCAGCGAACGTCTGGCCCTTCAGGCCCGGGAACTGGGCTGGCAGGAGATTCAGGTTGCCGATAACGCTGACAACGATGCGCTGCTACGCGCATTACAATAACTCTCAACATTGGAAGCCATAATGACGGAACAACAAAATCAATCCGCCGTGGTTGAAGAGACCAGGGAGGCCGTGGAAACCACACCACAGCCAGAAAACAATGATAAGAACAAGGCTGGCAACAAAACCAGCCTGGCGCTCAGTGCGATCGCTATCGCCATTGCGATAGCCGCCGGCATCGGCCTGTATGGCCTGAACAAACAGCAGGTCACGCGGCAAAACGCAACCACGTCTGAATTATCAAGCCAGCTTGCGGCACTGCAAAAAGCGCAGGATAGCCAAAAGAGCGAACTGGAAGGCATTATCAAACAGCAGGCCGACCAGCTGAGCCAGGCCAAACACGAGCAGGAAACCCTGACTAAACAGCTTGATGAGTTGCAGCAGAAAGTCGCCGTGATCTCCGGCAGCGATGCCAAAACCTGGCTGCTGGCCCAGGCCGACTTCCTCGTCAAGCTGGCGGGACGTAAGCTGTGGAGCGATCAGGATGTCACCACCGCCGCCGCGCTGCTGAAAAGCGCCGACGCCAGCCTCGCCGACATGAACGACCCCAGCCTGATCGGCGCCCGCCGGGCCATCACCGATGACATCGCCACCCTCTCCGCGGTGAGTCAGGTGGATTACGACGGCATTATTCTCAAGGTTAATCAGCTGGCAAACCAAATCGACAACCTGCGGCTGGCCGATAATAACGATGACGATTCGCCGATGGATTCTGATAGCGATGAGCTCTCCAGCTCTATCAGCGAATGGCGCGTCAATCTGCAGAAAAGCTGGCAGAACTTTATGGACAGCTTTATCACCGTGCGCCGCCGTGATGAAACGGCAGTCCCGCTGCTGGCGCCGAATCAGGATATCTACCTGCGGGAAAATATTCGCTCCCGCCTGCTGGTCGCCGCGCAGGCGGTGCCACGCCATCAGGAAGAGACCTGGAAACAGTCACTGGATAACGTCTCGACCTGGGTACGCGCCTACTACGATACCGAAGACGCGACCACCAAAGCCTTCCTCGACGAGGTGGATAAACTCAGTCAGCAAAGCATTACCATGACGGTACCGGAAACGCTGCAGAGCCAGGCGTTGCTGGAAAAACTGATGCAGACCCGGGTGCGCAACCTGATGGCGCAGCCCGCCGTCACCGCGAGCAGTGCGCCCTCACCCGCGCCTGCTGCACCGGCCGCCCCTGCTGCGCCGCAAGGAGAGTAACGCATGCTGAAAATTCTTTTACTCTTCGCACTGTTGATCGCCGGGATTGTGCTTGGCCCGATGATCGCCGGGCATCAGGGCTACGTCCTGATCCAGACCGATAATTACAATATCGAGACCAGCGTGACCGGGCTGGTGATCATCCTGATCCTCGCCATGGTGGTGCTGTTCGCCATTGAATGGCTGCTGCGCCGCATTTTCCGCACCGGGGCGCATACGCGCGGCTGGTTTGTCGGCCGTAAACGCCGTCGCGCGCGTAAGCAAACCGAGCAGGCGCTACTCAAGCTGGCGGAAGGTGATTACCAGCAGGTTGAAAAACTGATGGCGAAAAATGCCGATCACGCCGAACAGCCGGTGGTGAACTATCTGCTGGCGGCGGAAGCGGCCCAGCAGCGCGGCGATGAAGCGCGGGCTAACCAGCACCTGGAGCGCGCCACCGAGCTGGCGGGCGATGACCTGATCCCGGTGGAAATCACCCGCGTTCGCCTGCAGCTGGCACGTAATGAAAATCACGCCGCGCGCCATGGCATCGATAAGCTGCTGGAAATTACTCCGCGTCATCCGGAAGTGCTGCGCCTCGCCGAACAGGCATACACCCGCACCGGCGCCTGGCAGTCGCTGCTGGACATCATTCCGTCGATGGCGAAAGCTAACGTCGGCGATGAAGAGCACCGCGCCGCGCTGGAACAGCTGGCCTGGATTGGCCTGATGGATAAAGCGCTGGCCGACGGCGGCAGTGAAGGGCTGCGCGAATGGTGGCGCAACCAGAGCCGCAAAACGCGGGCGCTGGTGCCGCTGCAGGTGGCGATGGCCGAGCGCCTCATCGAGAGCGACGATCACGATACCGCGCAGCAAATTATCATTGATGGTCTGAAGAAACAGTATGATGACCGTCTGGTGATGCCGATCCCGCGTCTGAAGACCAATAACCCGGAACAGCTGGAGAAAGTGCTGCGCCAGCAGATCAAAGCCGTTGGCGACCGTCCGCTGCTGTGGAGCACCCTGGGCCAGTCGCTGATGCGTCATGGCGAATGGCAGGAAGCCAGCATCGCCTTCCGCGCCGCGCTTAAGCAGCGTCCGGATGCCTTTGATTACGCCTGGCTGGCGGATGCCCTGGATCGCCTGCATCAGCCGGAGGAAGCGGCCACTATGCGCCGCGATGGTCTGCTGCTGACGCTGCAGAATAACCCTCAGCCGTAACCTGCCGTTGCTATCGCCTCTTGCGGGGCGATAGCCCCTTCTTCCCCGCCTTCGCATTGACGGATCCCTGAAAGAAAAAAACGCCTGCGCTGAAATCAGGGCAGGCGTTAAAACAGGTCTGTTTGACAACAAATTGGGTGCTTCACTCAACGTAATGTCCATGGTGTTTGATGAGGCATAAATGCGACATCTGTCAGTGGACGATAAGCACCGTAAGAACGGCTCTGCATCATTCCGGAGTTTATGAGGCACAAAGGCGAACATAAGAGATGGAATGAGCATCTACCCGATTATTATCGCACAGGATCCAGGGAAATTGCATCTACCACAGTGATGAATTGAGATTTTTCCTGACGCGTATTCTTAAGCAAAGAGAAGTTTTTTTATCAGCAAAATCAGGGAAATAAGTGATGGCAGGAAGTGACAGAAAACAAAAAACCCCGCCGAAGCGGGGTTCAAAATTGGTCGGCGAGAGAGGATTCGAACCTCCGACCCACTGGTCCCAAACCAGTTGCGCTACCAAGCTGCGCTACTCGCCGAAATACTGCTTTTTGAATTTTTAGTTCAATTCGTTAAAGTCGTGGTGCGAGGGGGGGGACTTGAACCCCCACGTCCGTAAGAACACTAACACCTGAAGCTAGCGCGTCTACCAATTCCGCCACCTTCGCAAATTCACAACTCTATCAAATAATGGGGTGGCTAATGGGATTCGAACCCACGACAACTGGAATCACAATCCAGGGCTCTACCAACTGAGCTATAGCCACCACTGCAAACCTTTTACGCGGTATTAAAACCACCGCAGCTCCAGCACCGGGTTAATGGTGCGCCCGACAGGATTCGAACCTGAGACCTCTGCCTCCGGAGGGCAGCGCTCTATCCAGCTGAGCTACGGGCGCTTAGCGCCGTTGCGGGGTCGGATAATACGGACTTCCTACCCCGCTGTCTAGTGCCTTTTTAAAGAAAATTATCGTTTGCTCATGCTTTGTTCGTTTTGACGCTTATTCAGCCGGATTATTGACTTGCCCCTGTCTACCAAGACCAAATACCTTATAAATCAGGGTCACGGCGGCCAGGAAAATAATGCCAACAAACAGCGACATCCGGGTTTCATCATTCAGCCCCATCCCCACCAGCACACAGATCAGGAAGGCCATAGTGAAATAGTTGGCCCACGGAAACAGCAGCGAACGGAACGGATGGCTGGCTATCGCCGCCCGATGCACGCGGCGAAAACGCAGTTGGCTAATCAGGATCACAAACCATGGCACCATCCCCGGCAACACGCTGGCGCTGTAGACATAAACAAACACCCGCTGCGGATTAGGAATGATGTAATTCAGGCAGGAGCCCACCAGCAGGATCAGAATCGACAGCGCCACGCCGACGGCCGGAACGCCGTTGCGCGAAACCTTACCGATCGCCGCCGGCAGCTGGCGGTTCTTCGCCAGGGCGTACAGCATACGTCCACAGCTGTACATCCCACTGTTGCAGCCGGAAAGCGCCGCCGTCAGCACCACGAAGTTGATAATTCCCGCCGCCGCGGTAATCCCGATTTTGGCAAACGTCAGTACGAACGGGCTGCCGTTGGAGCCGATTTGATCCCACGGGAAGATAGTGACAATAACGAAAATCGCGCCGACGTAGAAAATCAGGATCCGCCACAGCACTTTGCCCACCGCGCTGCGCAGCGTCACCTGCGGATTTTTCGCTTCACCCGCGGTAATACCGATAAGCTCTACGCCCTGATAGGACGCGACCACGATACACAGCGCCGTCAGAAAGCCCTTCCAGCCGCCGGCAAAGAAACCGCCATGTTCGGTCAGGTTGCCAAAACCGATGGAGTGGCCGCCGTTGCCAAAGCCGAAGAAAATAACGCCCAGGCCCACGACGATCATCACGATAATGGTGGTCACTTTAATCATGGCGAACCAGAACTCGATTTCACCGTACAGCCGGACCGCCGCCAGGTTAGCCAGCGCCACCAGCCCCACGGCAATCAACGCCGGGATCCACTGCGCCATCTCCGGGAACCAGAACTGCACGTATACCCCGATGGCGGTGATCTCCGAGATGCCCACCGCCATCCACATAAACCAGTAGGACCAGGCCGTGAGATAGCCGAAGAACGGGCTCATGTAGCGATGTGCGTAAACGGCGAATGAGCCGGTTACCGGTTCGAGGAACAACATTTCGCCCATCGAGCGCATAATGAAAAAGACGAACAGGCCAGCGATAATGTACGCCAGCAGCACGGAAGGCCCAGCCCACTTCAGCGTACTGGCCGCCCCCATAAACAACCCCACGCCAATCGTCCCGCCAAGGGCGATCAGTTCAATATGCCGGGCCTCCAGTCCACGCTGGAGCTCCGCTTTTTTCTCAGTCATATATCCTCTTGTGTTTGCCGTATTCCGGGTACTCCCGGTTATTGTTATTAACTGAAACCATAGCCTTGCCGACGCGCAGGTCTCCCCCGCGCGTATGAAGCCTGCGAATGGTTAATTAATTTTGAGGAAATGGCAAATAAAGTATCAGGCGAGTGAAGAGATTACACAGAATATGTATGCAAACTCGCCTGGTTGCAGTGGAATATCAGAGCTTGCCGGTATAATGCCAACGTAAATAGCGCAGTAGGCGGAACTGTCTTTTGATGCGGCTCGGCTGCAAAAGCAGGCGATAGAACCACTCCAGCCCCAGATCCTGCCAGAACTTCGGCGCCCGATGGACGTGTCCGGTGAAGACATCGTAAGTGCCGCCGACGCCCATATACAGCGCGTGCGGGTACAGACGCCGGCAGTCGCGCATGAAGATCTCCTGGCGCGGCGACCCCATCGCGACGGTGACGATTTTCGCCCCGCTGTCGCGAATGCGTTCGAACAATGCCTGGCGCTGCTCAGGGGCAAAATAGCCGTCCTGGCTGCCAACGATATTCACCTGCCAGTGCTGACGCAGCCTGGATTCTGTCTGCGCCAGGACCTCAGGTTTACCGCCAACCAGAAACACCGGTGTCCCTTCAGCGCCGGCGCGCTGCATTAACGCTTCCCAGAGATCGGCCCCGGCGACGCGGGACACCTGGGCCTGCGGGTATTTTTTGCGCAGCGAACGCACCACGCTGATGCCATCCGCATACTTAAACTCCGCCGCCTCAATCAGCGCCCGGACCTCCGGGTTATCTTCTACGGCCAGCATTTTCTCGGCATTAATGGCCACCAGCGTTCCCTCCCGGAGCGCGCCGTCGGCATACAAATAATCCAGAGCGTGCTGCATATCGCGCCAGCCTATGAGCTGCAGCCCTCTTAACAGGTACAACGGCGCGGAAATGGTCCCAGTCATGTCCATCCTTCTCAGACTTGCGGTTGCGAAAGCGGTTTTACGCGCTTATGAATCAGTCCCACGCTATCCAGGAACCAGTACAGCAATTTCGCCGCCAGCAAGCAGATACCAAAGATCACGAGGAAAAACACCACGCGGGAGCCGAACGAATCCAGACCCTCGCGCGCCAGCACTATCATGTTGAAGATAGCGCCGAAACAGAAACTGTGCAGGATAGCCGCTTTGTAACGATTGCTCTCCCGGTTGCCCAACTCATACAGCCAGTCGAACCATTTAATAATCAACCCTACCGCCACAGCGCCCAGCGGCACAAACCAGACGCCGCCCATCACCACCAGAGAGCCAATCAGCGTCGGCGAAATCGCCAGCCCCGAATGGTTGTTTAACACTTCCCAGGTGAAGTAGTTGGCGGTATTCAGCACCATCGTCGGACGACCGTGCCACATCCAGCTGGGGATGAAGACGTAGAAGTCGCGGATCATCGGCGCCAGCCCTTGGAAATCGATCTTGTCGTAGTTCTGCAGCAGCAGCGCCAGGTTTTCCCACGGCGAGAAAGTATCGCGCGTGAGATAGAGGAAAGTATAAAACGCTTCGTCGCCGCTGACGTTCATCCCGTAGCGCTTCAGCGCCAGCCAGAACATGCCGACAATGCCCAACACGCCCGCCGCCGCCAGCATCCACAGGCTGATCCAGCCGCGAATAATGCCGATAAACAGGAAAATAGCGAAAGCGATGATGATATTGGCCCGGGTACCGCCGACGATGGCGTAAGTCAACAGACCAAAGGCGACGGTGCTGACGAGGAAGAAGATCCACGCCTTATAATCCTGGCGCAGAAAATAGACCACCAGCATCGCCGGAATAAAGAAGTAGAAGAAGCGCTTCAACGCCACACCGGAGACTTCGGCAGAGAAGATCTGGCTGTAGGAGTTGAGCTTAAACAGCAGAAAGCCGTTGTGGGCGAAGAAGATGCCGACGCACAGCAGCGCCAGCCCCATCAACATTCCCCACGCCAGATGGGTTTCCACCCGGTTCATGGTAAACAGCGGGCGATGCGCAACCTCGCGTGACGCTGGGCGCAGCCGCGTTTTATAGGTCACGTAGTAGACTGCGTAGAAGCATACCGCGATCAGCAGCGTCTGCAGCAAAATCTCCGGCGGCGCTACGCTGACGTCAAAGCGGAACACCAGAATACTGGTCAGCGGGAAGCCGAAGAAAAAGGTCAGCAGAAACAGCAACGAGAAAAAGACGTTGAAGTTGAAGCGTACCCGGCGGAATTCAAACCAGGTCGCGGTGGCGATAAACAGCGTCGACAGCAGCCAGACCACCAGCAGCCCGCTAAATTGCATTAACGTCATGCCTGCCCCTCCGCCGCTAACCGTAGCGCCCGCTGCCAGCCCGTCAGATAGTTCGGCCGGAAGAAGGCGATAGTAGATTTATCCACGCTCGCCAGCTGACGCTGCGCTTCGCGCACCACGCTGACGTCCAGCGCATCGCTGGTGAACAGCACCGGCACATGCTGCTCGGTCATATCCTGCCAGAACGGGTTTTCCCGGTTGAGCACGCAGGGAATGCCCGCCTGAATCAGCAGGCACAGGGTACCGATCCCTTGCTGGCGCGCAAACAGAAAATAGCCCAGATCGCAGCGGCGCAGCAGCGCCAGATAATCATTAAATTCAAGCTTCTCGCTGAGGATCTGCAGATGCTCACCGCTAAATAGCGCCGTCCCCGCTTCGCGAACCTCGTTGATATAGGCGTCATTATTCGCCGGATAACCCATCGGCACGATGACGTTTACCGTATCGCCAAACTGATGATGGATAGCCTTCAGCGCGGCAATATGTTCATTGCTGCGATCCCCGGAGTTGCCGACCAGAATGGTCAGGGTATCACCGCGCGGGGCGTTCTCGGCCAGGGTATTCAGCGCCGGATCCATACGGGTCGGGAAGTAGAGCAGTTCGCCGGGAACCCGCGGATGGCGGTTAGCGAACCAGCTAAGATCGCCGCGGGTGGCGAAAACGCGCCCTACTCGCCCCTGCGCCATGCGGCGTAGCGGATAGAACAGGCGAAACTTCAGGCTGGCAGAGTTTTCATACAGATCTGCCCCCCAGATATGCCAGTTAAACTGCGACGGGCGGATGCCGCCACTCAACAGCGCCAGCCACAGCCCGGTATTAAACTGGCCGTGGAAGAAAAAGCGCTGCTGGCGGTTGGCTTTCGCGGTGGCAATCACTGCCTGCGCCAGCGCTTTCTTTCCTCGATAGCAGGTGATGTCCAGTGCCGGATATCCATCACGCACGCTGGCCTCATCACCGACGACCAAAAATCTCCGCGCCTGCGGGTCGGCGGCCAGTTCGTCGTTAAAGAACCGCAGTACGGTCTGGTTGTGGTGCGGGATATCCGATCCCAGTACATGTATCAGTGCTGTCATGCCCGTTTACGCCAGAGTAAAAACACGCCACTACAAAGGGCGAAATAAACAATATAAGTGGCCATATACGCCTGCGCCGCGCCAATTGCGCCGTGCGCCGGAATAAGCCAGTGTGAGAATGCGGTCAGCAGTGTGAACTGGCTGATTTCCGTCAGAATATAAAAACGCAGTGACGCTTTGGCGATCACCAGATAGCCGTAAACGTAGGCGCCCACTTTTAAGACGTCGCCCACCAGTTGCCAGGCGAACAGGTCACGCATCGCGGTAAAGCGATCGGAAAACAGCAGCCAGATGGCAAAATCGCGCAGCAGCCAGACCGTCAGGCTCGCAGCCGCCACCGCCGGCAGAACGAATTTCAGCGACTTGACAATCTCGCGGGTGATATCCGTTTTGGCGCTCAGCCGCGACAGCGTCGGCAGCAGATAGACGCTAAAGGAAGCGGTAATAAACTGCAGGTAGGCATCGGAAATGCTGCTCACCCCCTGCCAGATCCCGACCGCTTCCCAGCCGTAATGTGCCGCCAGCAGATTACGCATCATCACATAGGCCACCGGCAGCGTCACCGAGGTTATGAGCGCCATCAGGGTAAATTTCGATAGCTGTCCCGCCAGACCGTTATCCCAGCGCGGGCACAGGGCGCTCAGCGGTATATTACCCCGCCGCCAGAGCATGATGCCCGCCGGGATCACCACCAGCGCCGGCACTAACGCCAGCCCCAATAGCGCCCCCTGGTAACCCCCGAAGTAGTAACAGGCGTAATAGGCCGCGACGCCAATCAGGCTCCCGGCAATCAGCGAGAAGGCGTTACCCGCCGCATCGCGAAAGCCTTTCATCAGCGCCAGCAGGAAGTTCGCCCAGGCGATCCCCATCTGCACCAGCGCCACCAGGCGTACCAGCCCCTGATAGTGCGTATGGCCGAACAGCCCCTGACTTATCGGCGCCGCCGCCAGTAAAAACACCAGCGCCAGCAGCGTGGAAAAGCCAAGCACCATGGCCGACGAAGTGCCCACCACCCGCTTCAGGCGCAGGGGGTCGTCGTGATGCTGAGCCACCAGCTTCGTAACGCCGTTAAATATCCCGGCACCCGCCAGCACGCCGAGCACGGTGACCAGTTGTCGGAAGTTACCGGCCTGGCCAACGCCCGCCGGCCCAAACGAGACGGCCAGCAGCTTGACGACCAGCAGACCGGCGCCGATTTTGACCAGCGTCGATGCCGCCGTCCACAGTGAGGCTTTTGCTAACGACATATCAGGAGAAATAGCTCAGCAGCGAGTTAATCACCGTCCGCTGGTTCACCAGAGAGAGATTGTAAAACAGCGGCAGGCGCACCAGGCGCTCGCTCTCCTGGGTGGTGTAGCGGTCTTCACCGTGGAACTCGCCGAAGTGTTCTCCGGCCGGACAGCTGTGCAACGGAATATAATGGAATACCGCGAGGATCTCCGCCTCTTTCAGCCAGGCGATCAGCCTGCTGCGATCCTCGATATCGCGCAGCTTAATGTAGAACATGTGCGCGTTTTGCCCACAGTCGGCCGGAATCGTCGGCAGTTCGATACGCCCGGCGCGCGCCAGCGGCAGCAGCGCATCGTGATAGTTCTGCCACAGCACCAGGCGCTGCTGGTTGATCCGCTCCGCCGCTTCCAGCTGCGCCCACAGATAGGCGGCCTGCAGGTCGGACATCAGATAGCTGGAGCCAATATCGCGCCAGGTATATTTATCCACCAGACCGCGAAAGAACTGGCTGCGGTTGGTGCCTTTTTCTCGAATGATCTCTGCGCGCTCCACCAGCGTGCGATCGTTGATCAACGTCGCCCCGCCCTCACCGCCAGCGGTGTAGTTTTTGGTTTCATGGAAGCTAAAGCAGCCGATATGGCCGATGGTGCCCAGCGCGCGTCCCTTGTAGGTAGACATTACCCCCTGCGCGGCATCTTCCACCACAAACAGGTTGTGCTTGTCGGCGATGGCCATGATGGTGTCCATCTCGCAGGCTACGCCGGCATAGTGCACCGGGACAATCGCCCGGGTTTTATCGGTGATGGCGGCTTCGATGAGCGTTTCGTCGATATTCATCGTATCGCGGCGGATATCGACGAAGACGATTTTCGCCCCACGCAGTACAAAGGCGTTAGCGGTAGAGACAAAGGTATAGCTGGGCATAATCACTTCGTCGCCGGGCTGGATATCCAGCAGCAGCGCGGCCATCTCCAGCGAAGCCGTGCAGGAGGGCGTCAGCAGGGCTTTTGCCGTGCCAAATCGCTGCTCCATCCACTGCTGGCAGCGGCGCGTAAAACCGCCGTCGCCGCACAGCTTGCCGCTGTTCATCGCAGACTGCATGTAATCAAGCTCGGTTCCAACCACCGGCGGCGCGTTAAATGGGATCATGGGGTCACCTGTATAGCCAGTAGGCGGTGCTTTCCACGTTAGCACCGCTGAGAATATAACGTTTAAGCGCGGCGGTGTTGCCCATCTGGGTCGCCACCCGCAATGTAGAAAGTCCGCGCGAAGCGGCCCAGTGCCGCGCCGCCTGCATCAGCTGCGCCCCGGCGCCGCGCCCGGCCAGCAGGCCAATACGCGCTTCGGTGGCATTGAGCTGGCGCAGGGAGACAAAGGCGCGAATATCACCCTCAGGATGGCGGTAAATCAGGCACTGATGATCGAAGGTGCCGCGCACCGCATTTTCAATCCACTGGGCATAGAAGCGGCCGCTGGCATCGGCGGCGTACCAGGGCGCGCGAAAGCGGCTGATGGCAAAGGCCTGCGCCGCCTGCTCGCGCAGCGGCGCAATATCCGCCTCCACGGCGATGTCGGCGCCGGCATCAGCAGGGTTGCCCACCGGTAGCGCCAAATCGACTTCGCCTTCCACCAGCTGAAAACCCAGCTGCTGGAGCGCGTCCAGCCGGACGGTATCGCTGGCGGCGATTTTCGCCTGCACTCGCGACCATTCCGCCAGCGCCTCAGGCGTCAGCCGCGGCGCGCGCTCGTCAAAGCGCACGATGGCGCTGTTCACGGCAAAGAAGCGGTTCTCCCACTCCAGGGGATCAATACTGGCGCGCAGAGGCATTGGATGAACCAGACGAGGGTAGGATTCTCACCGCCACACTCCTTTGGTGTCGATGATATACGCCTGGGTGACGCTATCGCCGCTAACGGCTTTGAATTCATTATGATCGACCAGCATCACCAGCACATCGGCGCTGGCCAGCGCCGCATCGAGGGTCGCCAGCGTACACAGGCCGTCGAGTTTCTTCGGCAGCGTGTGAATATTGGGCTCAACCACCTGCGTCGTGCCGCTGTGCCAGCGGGCAATCTGCGCGGCAATTTCCATCGCCGGGCTTTCGCGCAGGTCGTCAATATTCGGCTTAAAGGCGAGGCCAAAACAGGCGATCGTCAGTTCGCTGGCCCGTTTGTTGGTGGCATTCAGGCAGTCCGCCACCTGCGCTTTCACCTGTTCGATAACCCATTCCGGCTTATGGTCGTTGACCTCGCGAGCGGTGCGGATCAGACGCGCCTGCTGCGGGTTTTGCGCCACGATAAACCACGGGTCGACGGCGATGCAGTGGCCGCCGACGCCCGGGCCCGGCTGCAGGATATTGACGCGCGGATGGCGGTTTGCCAGGCGGATCAGTTCCCAGACGTTAATGCCCTGGTCGGCGCAAATCAGCGACAGTTCGTTAGCAAAGGCGATGTTGACGTCGCGGAAGCTGTTTTCCGTCAGCTTGCACATCTCGGCGGTGCGCGAGTTGGTCACCACACATTCGCCTTCGAGGAAGATTTTATACAGCTCGCTGGCACGCGCCGAGCAGACTGGCGACATGCCGCCAATAACGCGGTCGTTTTTAATCAGCTCGACCATCACCTGGCCGGGCAATACCCGCTCCGGGCAGTAGGCGATATTGACGTCAGCGGCGTCGCCCGCCTGCTGAGGGAAGCTGAGGTCCGGGCGCATCTCCGCCAGCCAGCCGGCCATCTGTTCAGTCGAACCCACCGGCGAGGTGGACTCGAGGATAACCAGCGACCCTTTCTTTAACGTCGGCGCAATGGATTTGGCCGCCGATTCGACAAACACCATATCCGGCTCGTGACGATCTTTAAACGGCGTCGGCACGGCAATCAGGTAGGCATCCGCCTCCACCGGGGTGGTGGTGGCGCTTAAATAACCCTGTTCGACCGCGGTCTTCACCACGCTCGCCAGATCCGGCTCCACGATATGAATTTCTCCACGGTTAATGGTCTCCACGGCATGTTGATTAACATCAACGCCGACCACCCGCTTCTGCCGGGAGGCGAACGCGGCAGCGGTTGGCAGCCCGATATAGCCAAGGCCAATCACTGAAATGGTAGAAAAACTCATAACGTTACCTGATTATTTTTAAGTGCAGACAAAATTCGACGACATGCTTCGCCATCGCCATAAGGATTATGCGCGCGGCTCATCGCCTGGTATGCGGCATCATCCTGCAGCAGTCGCGTGACTTCCGCCACGATGCGCTGGCTGTCGGTACCCACCAGGCACACGGTGCCGGCGGCCACCGCTTCCGGACGTTCGGTCATATCGCGCATAACCAGCACCGGTTTCCCAAGAGAAGGGGCCTCTTCCTGAATGCCGCCAGAATCGGTCAGGATCAGCCAGGCGCGATCCATCAGCCAGACAAATGGCAGGTAATCTTGCGGTTCAATCAACATCACATTGTCGATGTGGCCAAGAATACGGTTCACCGGTTCGCTGACGTTAGGATTCAGGTGAACCGGATAGACAATCTGCACCTCAGGGTGGGTATGGGCTATCTCCGCCAGCGCCTGGCAGATCTGTTCAAAGCCGAGCCCGAAGCTTTCCCGCCGGTGGCCGGTAACCAGAATCATCTTTTTACCGTGACTGATGAAAGGATAGCGCTGTAGCAGGGTCTCCCGTAGCGCTTCATCACCCAGAACCCGGTCCCGCACCCAGAACAGGGCGTCAATGACCGTATTCCCGGTAACCGTGATGCGACTGTCGGCGATATTTTCCCGCAGCAGATTCTGCCGCGAGGTTTCCGTGGGGGCGAAATGGTACGTCGCCAGATGCCCGGTCAACGTACGGTTGCCTTCTTCCGGCCACGGCGAACTTAAATCGCCGGTGCGCAGGCCGGCTTCTACGTGGCCCACCGGTATCCGCTGGTAAAACGCCGCCAGGCTCGCCGCCATGGTGGTCGTAGTATCGCCATGCACCAGCACCACGTCGGGTTTAAACGACTCCAGGACCGGCTTCAGCCCCTCAAGAATGCGGCAGGTGATCTCGGTCAGCCCCTGCCCCGGCTTCATGATGTTGAGATCGTAGTCCGGGACAATAGAGAAAAGTTTCAACACCTGATCGAGCATCTCCCGATGCTGCGCGGTCACGCATACTTTCGCCTCAAAATGAGGATCCTTTGCCAGCGCATGGACCAGAGGAGCCATCTTGATGGCTTCCGGCCTCGTGCCAAATACAGTTAGTACTTTCACATCGATTCTCTTCGATTAGGCGATGAAGGTCATCTGCCCTTCACCACAGGCCGCAATCACAGGACACGACGACGCGATAACGCCACGCCTGCGCCGATGAGCGCACCCACAATCCCCCACATCACCATCAGAAATACTCGGCGCGGGCTATCGCGTTTTACAGGTTCTTCCGGCGTACGCAAATACCGGTAAGTCTGAAAACGCGGATCTAACGTTGGACCAACGTTCAACGTGCTCAGCATGGCGCGGTTCTGGTCGTAATCGAGGTCATATTCCGGCCCGACGGCCTGCAGGTTTTCCAGCCTGGCCTGCAGCATCGGCCTGCCCAATAAAAATAGCTCTGAATCCGGTAACTGATCGGCAGGAACATCCGTTTCGCTACGAGAAATATTGTGCTGCTGAGCCACCTTCAGCGCTTGCTCCACGCTGTGCGTCCGGCGATTGAAGATAGCCTCGGCCACCTCTTCCTGGCGCTTCACCTGCGCCTTCATTTGCACCGTCCGCGCCGCCCAGGCGCCTTTGAGTTCGTCGTTGAGATGGCCCGCTGACCGCTGGCTGGCGAAAGCCACATACTGACGCAACAGATTATTGGCATCCTGCCCGGTCTCGGCGGTCAGTTTGACGCTGTCGTTAATGCTCTTGGCCGCATCGCCTGGCATAAACTGGATATTGTTAATCAGGTCATCCAGCATCGCCGCATCCGCGCGGGCATTACCCGACTGACGCTGCTTGTAGTAGTCCGTTTGTAGCCAGAAATCACGCCGGGTATCCCATGAGGCCAGCTGCATGATGAACTCTTTATACGCTTCATCCATGGCGGAAGGCTGATCGACCGAGGCGAGGTCGGCTTTAATGTCCAGATTGCGTAAGAACTGCTGCTGGGAATAGTACCCTCCCAACATGTTGACAGTAGGCCGATCGGTGATCGCCGTGGCGCTCCACTCCTGGCGAGCAAAAAAGGTATATACCAGCACGATGGCGGCGAAGAGTACGGCGCCGCCGACTATCCAGCCTTTTCCTGCCCATAAAGCGCGAAACAGCCCGCGAATATCCAGCTCGTTCTCAACGTTCACTGCTTGTGCTCCCGGTAATGGTTGAGTCATCACATCCCCAGCTTTACTTGGTTAGTTTCGGATTATTGCCGCTGTGTCGCCGAATTCTGCGTCTGATGCGCTTAACCAGGCGCGCCACTTTCCAGGCGCGCTTAATACAGTAACCATAAAGGAAGAAGGCTACCAAAAAGAGAATTAACATCACCCATTCCGGCACAATGCGGGTATATTCCGCCGCGACGCCAACCAGCGCCAACAGAGCGGCGGCCAAGGTAATCAGGACGAACGCCTGGCGGGAAGTAAACCCGGCGCGCATGATCAAATGATGAATATGTTGACGGTCCGGAGAGAAAGGGCTCATGCCTTTGCGCAGGCGGCGATACATAATCGCCACCATATCCATCAACGGGATCGCGATAATCCACAGCGCGGTAACCGGGCTAATGGGATGTGTTTTACCTTGCGTGGTTTCCAGCAGGATCCAGATAATGGTGAAGCCAATCATTGTGCTGCCGGCATCACCCATAAAGACTTTATAGCGGCGGCCGAGGGCGCCAAGATTGAGAAGAATATAGGGCAGAATGGCGGCGATCATCGCGAAACACCACATCGCCAGGCTGTACTGACCATCAAACCAGAGAATGATCCCGGTCGCCGCAAAGGAGACCGATGACAGACCGCCGAGCAGACCGTCGATTCCGTCGACCATGTTAAAGGCATTGATGGCGGCCCACACGGCAAACAGGGTCAGGAAGAAGCCAAAGGGCCCCAGCACCAGCTCCCACGAGCCAAAAATAAAACCCAGACTACTCAGATGCAGATTCCCTGCCATCATCATAATCACGGCGATCGCGGCCTGAATGACTGCGCGAATTTTCACGCTGATATCGAATCGATCGTCAAGCGCGCCAACCAGCACCAATACCCCCGCGCAGGCCAGATACAGCGAGGCGTGAGGAATATAATAATCGGCGATGGCGAAGGTAAAACAGATGCCTGCATAAACTGAGATACCACCGACCAACGGAATCAACCCCTGATGCCGTTTGCGATAGTTTGGTTTATCCACTAACCCGATCCTTTTTGCCACTTTCCGCGCGACAAAAATAAAGAGGGTCGTGAATAAGAAAATACTGATTAATTCAGTAATAGCAGTGAGTAAATTCACAACGCATGTGCTCTCAGCATAGTTAATCCGGGAAGTATAGCGATGATGCCCCAACTCCAGAAGGGGAAAAGCAGAACATTACAAATTTATTGTATAGATTTTAGTCTGTTAAAGCTGTCTCCGCCTGCTATCCGGCGCCATTATACGACAACTTTCGTCCTGCTTTCTCTGTCTCTGGATCATACAAACCCAAAAATGAAAACGCCACGCAAAGGCGTGGCGTTTTTGGCTTTTTTTACCTTACGAGCGCTTCATCATATCGAAGAAGTCATCATTCGTCTTGGTCATCGCCAGCTTGTTAATGAGGAATTCCATCGCGTCGATCTCACCCATCGGATGAATAATTTTGCGCAGGATCCACATTTTCTGCAGTTCTTCCTGAGTGGTGAGCAGCTCTTCTTTACGAGTACCGGAACGGTTGTAATCGATAGCCGGGAAGACGCGTTTTTCGGCAATCTTACGAGAGAGGTGCAGCTCCATGTTACCGGTGCCTTTAAACTCTTCGTAGATAACTTCGTCCATTTTGGAACCGGTGTCGATCAGCGCCGTAGCGATGATGGTCAGGCTACCGCCCTCTTCGACGTTACGTGCCGCACCGAAGAAACGCTTCGGACGATGCAGGGCGTTGGCGTCCACACCACCAGTCAGGACTTTACCGGAAGCCGGTACCACGGTGTTGTAGGCACGCGCCAGACGGGTAATGGAGTCGAGCAGGATGATAACGTCTTTCTTGTGTTCAACCAGACGTTTCGCTTTCTCGATAACCATCTCTGCGACCTGGACGTGACGGGATGCCGGCTCGTCAAAGGTGGAAGCAACCACTTCACCTTTCACCAGACGCTGCATCTCGGTCACTTCTTCCGGACGTTCGTCGATCAGCAGCACCATCAGCACGCAGTCTGGATGGTTGTATGCGATGCTCTGCGCGATATTCTGCAGCAGCATGGTTTTACCGGCTTTCGGCGGCGCGACGATCAGGCCACGCTGGCCGCGGCCAATCGGTGAAGCCAGATCCAGTACGCGAGCGGTTAAGTCTTCGGTAGAACCGTTACCACGCTCCATCCGCAGACGAGAATTCGCATGCAGCGGCGTTAAGTTCTCGAACAGGATCTTGTTGCGCGCGTTTTCCGGCTTGTCGTAGTTAACTTCATTAACTTTCAACAGTGCAAAGTAACGCTCACCCTCTTTCGGAGGACGAATCTTACCGGAAATGGTGTCACCAGTGCGGAGGTTGAAACGGCGGATTTGGCTGGGGGATACGTAGATGTCGTCAGGGCCGGCGAGGTAGGAGCTGTCTGCGGAACGGAGGAATCCAAATCCATCCTGCAGTATCTCCAGTACGCCGTCGCCAAAGATATCTTCGCCACTCTTTGAATGCTGCTTGAGGATGGCAAAAATAATATCCTGCTTACGCATACGAGCCAGGTTTTCCAGCCCCATATTTTCGCCGAGAGTAATCAGCTCAGAAACCGGCGTATTCTTTAATTCGGTAAGATTCATAGTGGTGTGGGTTCTTAAACTCGGGGTAAATCTCGAACTTAATGTTGTGAATGGTATGGCAGGAACATCCATGCCTGTTAGCGGCTTCATCTCGTGTCTGTACGTTGCCTGGTCACAGGAAAGAACGCAGAACTGAAACGACAAGACGGAATGAGTGATAAGCCCGGAATTATTAGCCTCACGCGCATAGCCTGCGGGACGCTTTGGGTAAAACAAGATTCAAACAATAGGTATGTTTAAAACGAAGTCTGTGAATTAACTTAGCACGACTCCAGCCGGGCGTCCAGAGTTCCGCAAAAAATAGGAATCTGGACGCCGGACCAGCAATTCGCTTACGCCAGGTTGGCGTCGAGGAACTCTTTCAGCTGACCCTTGGACAGTGCGCCAACTTTAGTGGCCGCCACTTCGCCGTTTTTGAACAGCAGCAGGGTTGGGATACCGCGAATGCCGTATTTCGGCGCGGTGCCCGGGTTCTGGTCGATGTTCAGCTTAGCTACGGTCAGTTTGCCCTGATACTCTTCAGCGATCTCATCCAGAATCGGGGCGATCATTTTGCACGGACCACACCACTCTGCCCAGAAATCGACGAGGGTCAGCCCGTCAGCCTTGAGTACGTCCGTGTCAAAACTGTCGTCAGTCAGGTGAATAATTTTATCGCTCATATTTAACTCCACAGGAATAAGCCTGGTGTGTTGGTGTCGTAGCCATCAACGACGTGCTGCGGCCACGTTATGCACGCTATTCTTCAGGATACCTCAATTCTCTGAGCTGCCAACTGGCGCGATCCATCATGGACCCGCCCTTTGACGCCAGGGTCCCCCGAACGCGAACTGCATGCTGCAGATTTATCGCTCCCGACTCGCTTAGTAGTCTAAGCTATCCAGGATTCGTTCAGTTACCGTAGACGTACCTTGAATAATTTCGTACACCGCCAACGAAAGGTTGACGTTATTTCACCGGATACGCTTTCTTAATGCAATAGTTAGCTGATATTCTACCACACTATGAGCAAAACACATTTAACAGAACAGAAGTTTTCCGACTTCGCCCTGCACCCGGCAGTCATTGAAGCCCTTGAAAAGAAAGGGTTTCATAATTGCACACCCATTCAGGCCCTCGCCCTTCCGCTGACGCTGGAAGGCCGCGATGTCGCCGGGCAGGCGCAAACCGGTACCGGTAAAACGATGGCGTTCCTGACGTCAACGTTTCATTATCTTCTCTCTCACCCGGCTATCGCCGATCGCCAGGTTAACCAACCGCGCGCGCTGATTATGGCGCCGACGCGTGAACTGGCGGTACAGATCCACGCGGATGCTGAACCGCTGGCGCAGGCCACGGGTCTGAAGCTGGGTCTGGCTTACGGCGGCGACGGCTACGATAAACAGCTGAAAGTGCTGGAAAGCGGTGTCGATATTCTGATCGGTACCACCGGTCGTCTGATCGATTACGCGAAACAGAACTACATTAACCTCAGCGCCATTCAGGTCGTCGTGCTGGACGAAGCCGATCGCATGTACGATCTCGGCTTTATTAAAGATATCCGCTGGCTGTTCCGTCGTATGCCACCGGCGACGCAGCGCCTGAACATGCTGTTCTCCGCGACCCTTTCTTATCGCGTTCGCGAACTGGCGTTCGAGCAAATGAACAACGCCGAATATGTCGAAGTGGAGCCGGAACAGAAAACGGGCCACCGTATTAAAGAAGAGTTGTTCTACCCTTCCAACGAAGAAAAAATGCGCCTGCTGCAGACGCTTCTGGAAGAAGAGTGGCCCGATCGCGCCATCATCTTCGCCAACACCAAGCACCGTTGTGAAGATATCTGGGGTCATCTCGCCGCTGACGGTCATCGCGTAGGTCTGCTGACCGGCGACGTAGCGCAGAAAAAACGCCTGCGTATTCTCGACGAATTTACTCGTGGCGATCTCGATATTCTGGTCGCAACTGACGTTGCTGCTCGCGGCTTACATATTCCGGCCGTGACCCACGTCTTTAACTACGATCTACCGGATGACTGCGAAGATTACGTTCACCGCATCGGTCGTACCGGGCGCGCAGGCGCCAGCGGCAACTCCATTAGCCTCGCCTGTGAAGAGTATGCGCTGAATCTGCCGGCTATCGAAACCTATATTGGTCACTCGATTCCGGTCAGTAAGTACAACCCGGACGCGCTAATGACCGACCTGCCTAAGCCGCTGCGCCTGACCCGTGCGCGCCCAGGCAACGGCCCACGCCGCAACGGCCCACCGCGCAATCGTCGTCGTTCAGGTTAAGAAATCTATGTCATACGCTCAATCATTCAGAATCGGCCAGGGCAACCTTCCCCTGGCAACCTGCTCAGTGATGTGGATCGGGCACAAGTGCCCCGCCGACCAGGGAGCATTCTGAACGATGAAGAGTATGAGCTCCACCTCGCTATATGCCGCCATTGATTTGGGCTCCAACAGTTTCCATATGTTGGTGGTGCGCGAGGTGGCGGGCAGCATCCAGACGCTGAGCCGTATTAAGCGTAAGGTTCGTCTGGCCGCCGGTCTGAATAGTGATAACACGCTCTCCGCAGAAGCGATGGAGCGCGGCTGGCAGTGCTTACGCCTGTTTGCCGAACGCCTGCAGGATATTCCGCCGACGCAAATCCGCGTCGTGGCCACCGCCACGCTGCGTCTTGCCGTCAATGCGGGGGAGTTTCTGGCGAAAGCACAGGAGATCCTCGGCACGCCAGTGCAGGTAATCAGTGGCGAAGAAGAAGCGCGTCTGATTTACCAGGGTGTCGCCCACACCACCGGCGGCGCCGATCAGCGTCTGGTAGTCGATATCGGCGGTGCCAGCACCGAGCTGGTGACTGGCACCGGCGCGCAAACGACCTCGCTGTTCAGCCTCTCGATGGGCTGTGTAACCTGGCTTGAACGCTATTTCGCCGACCGTAGCCTGACGAAAGAGAATTTCGATCTCGCCGAAGCGGCCGCGCGTGAGGTGTTATTGCCGGTCGCCGATGTGCTGCGTTATCACGGATGGAAAGTGTGCGTCGGCGCCTCCGGTACCGTGCAGGCTCTACAGGAAATTATGATGGCGCAGGGGATGGATGAACGAATCACCCTCGCCAAACTCCAGCAGCTTAAACAGCGCGCTATCCAGTGCGGACGCCTTGAAGAGCTGGAGATCGAAGGCTTAACCCTTGAGCGGGCGCTGGTGTTTCCGAGCGGACTCGCGATCCTTATCGCCATCTTCAGCGAACTGAATATTCAGTGTATGACCCTGGCGGGCGGCGCGTTACGTGAAGGTCTGGTGTACGGCATGCTACATCTCTCTGTCGAACAGGACATTCGCAGCCGCACCCTGCGCAATATTCAGCGCCGTTTTATGATCGACACCGAGCAGGCCCAGCGTGTCGCCAGTCTGGCCAGCCATCTGCTCAGTCAGCTGGGTGGCAGCTGGGAGCTGGATCCGCTGAGCCGCGATTTACTCCTCAGCGCCTGCTCGCTGCATGAAATTGGGCTGAGTGTGGATTTCAAGCGCGCGCCGCAGCACGCGGCCTATCTGGTCAATAACCTCGACCTGCCCGGCTTTACCCCGGCGCAGAAGAAGTTGATTGCTACGCTGCTGCTGAATCAGACCAACGCCATCGACCTGTCTTCACTTCATCAGCAAAACGCGGTCCCGCCGCGTGTGGCCGAACATTTGTGTCGCCTGCTGCGACTGGCGATCCTGTTTGCCAGCCGACGGCGCGACGATTTGTTGCCGGCGATTCAGTTGGCCGCTCACGACGACCAGTTGACGCTGACGCTGCCGGAAAACTGGCTGGCTGAACATCCGCTGGGCCGGGAAATGGTCGATCAGGAGTGTCAGTGGCAAAGCTACGTCCACTGGACGCTACGGGTCACCAGCGGCGATACGCCAAGATAATATCCAGCCAGGAGGGCGGATGCGGGAAGAACTGGATTTCAAATCGCTACGCTTTTTCTCCGCACTCTACCGGTTAGGCAATGTTTCGCCGGCGGCAGACGCGCTGAATATCAGCCAGCCCACGGGTAGTCTGCTGCTAAAAAAACTGCGTGACCATTTTGCTGACCCGCTGTTTGTCCGGGTAGGACAGCGGATGATACCGACGCCGCGAGCGGACGCGATCGCCCCGACTATATTTACCCTTCTCCAGCTTGCCGATAACGATTTGTCCATCAAACCTGAGTTTCTTCCCCAGCAGAGCCAGCGAAACTTTACGATCGGTATGACCGATATCAGTCAAATGACGCTGTTGCCTTTGCTGCAAATTGCGCTCCAGCAGCAGTCAGCGGATGGGATCACTTTTACAGTGCAGAATCTGGATGAGCAGACGCTCAGCGCTCTCGAATCCGGGAAGTGTGATCTCGCGATAGGCTATCTGACGCAGCTTCCGGATAGCGTCTACCAGCAGCATCTCTTCGATCAATCGTATGTCTGTCTGGCGGCGGAAAATCACCCGCGCATTCGAACCCAGCTCCGTGCCGAAGACTGGCGGCAGGAAAAACATCTTGCGATCCGCGTAGTGGGTACTGCCCACGGCGATATGGATAAGCTGCTTGATGAGCACAGTATGCCCCGGCGGATCGCGCTCACGCTACCGAGCTTTTTAGGTACCGGCGAGCTGGTGGCCGAAAGCGACATGATTGCCGTCGTCCCGGAACAGGTGGCGCGGCATATCACCCGACGCTATCCCTGCCGCAGCTGGCCGCTGCCTTTTCCCCTTGCGGGGATCGCCATCCGTCAGGTCTGGCATCAGCGGCTGCACCGCGATCCCGGGCATATCTGGCTACGCACGCTGATCGCCACGCTTGCCGATCCCGCTCAGCAGAGCGGATCTATTATGATCTAAACCGCGAAATATACCGCTGTATTAGTTTTACTGATAATCCCTATTACGTTTGGTTTATTGCTGGCAATACGTGAAAGCTTTTATTCTCCTTGCATCAAGCCATACTGACAAATATCGCAAGGAATATATCATGCGCGGAAAAATCGCTTTAGAAGAACACGTCTCCACTCCTGAAAATAACCGTCTGTGGGATTCAACCGGTGAAGCCGGCCGTAACGGTACAGAATATATGAAAGACGTTGAGCGCCGCCTGCTGGATCGCAGCATTCAGCTGGAAGAAATGGCGCAGCGTCATATTGACCATGTCATTCTTTCTCTAACTTCACCTGGCGCGCAATCTATTTTAGACAAAGCCAAAGCCGTTTCTTTTGCTCGTGATACTAACGATTTTATCGTTGAGAATTATGTGAAGCCAAATCCGGATAAATTTAGCGCTTTCGCCACCCTGGCCTTGCAAAACCCGGAAGCGGCGGCGGAAGAACTGGAGCGTGCGGTAAAAAAACTGGGCATGAAAGGCGCGCTGATTAACGGCTATACCAACGTCAAAGATAGCGAACACGGCCTGTATCTTGATGACGAATCGATGCTGGTGTTCTGGGATAAGGTCAACGAGTTGAACGTACCGGTGTACCTGCATCCTCGCGAACCGCTGGAAGGGCCAGCGCGCGGTATCTACACCGGTTACGAAAGCCTGATCGGCTCCGCGTGGGGCTTTGCGCAGGAAACGGCTGTTCATGCTATCCGTCTGATGATGAGTGGTTTGTTCGATCGTTATCCTAATCTCAATCTGGTGCTGGGCCACCTCGGCGAAGGGCTGGTTCATATGCTGCCGCGTACTCAGCACCGCCTCTATCGTCAGCGTTTCGGCTGCGGTCTGGGTAAAGCGGAAAAACCGTTAATGCACTACCTGCAGAATAATTTCATCGTCACCACCAGCGGTCATTTTAATACTCACTCGCTGAATAATGCCATTGAAGTGATGGGCGCGGATCGCGTGATGTTCTCCGTCGATTATCCATATGAAGATATTCATCAGGCCTGTGACTGGTTTGATCCGTTAGAAATGGAGTCGGAGCTGAAAGATAAAATTGCCTGGGGCAATGCCAGCCGCGTCTTTAACATTAAGTAATATTAAAGACAGACTTCAGGGCCTGAATATTCAGGCCCTGATTTTTATTAGGGAGAATAAATGATGGCAATAGGTATATTTGTCTGTAGCGGCTCGCTTCTCGTCGGTGCGCTGGCTGGCGCCTCGCTGAATCGCTTTATTCCGGAACACTTCAAGAAAACCTTGCCGCTAATTGCCGGTCTGATCTCCATCAGCATGGGCATCCACTTTGTCAATAAATTGCATAATCTGCCACCCATTGCCCTGGCCATTATTGTCGGCACGATTATTGGCGGCCTGCTGGATATTGAGAAGTGGATTGAGCGGGCGGGCACCAAACTGCGCACGCCCATCGAGCGTATTTTTCCAGCTCAAAACAACGCAGGCGTAGAAGCCGAGGACTTTATGAACCAGTTTATCGCGGTGCTGATCCTGTTCTGCGCCAGCGGTACCGGTATTTTTGGCGCCCTAACCGAAGGGATGACCGGCGACCCGACCATTCTGCTGACCAAGTCGATACTCGACTTTTTCACCGCCGCCATTTTTGCTTCCACGCTAGGCTACATCATCACTACGATTTTTATTCCTCAGCTGATCATCTTCGTGATTCTGTTCTTCGCCGCCACGTTTATTATGACGTTGATAAACCCATCGATGATCGCTGATTTCACTGCCTGCGGCGGCATCATTATGCTGGCGACCGGTTTTCGGCTTTGTGGTATTCGCCATTTCCCCACCGCCAACATGCTGCCCTCACTGCTGCTGGTAATGCCCTTCTCCGCCGCCTGGCAGCAGTTTGTTGCCTGAGGCGTTAGCCTTTTTTCGCCTTCGCCAGCATCGCTTTAATATTCGCGACGTTGGCCTGGCCTTTATGCATACGTTCTTCCGCAGAGATGACTTTTCGCTCCTGCTCCCATATCAGATCGTCCTGCGGGAGCTCGAGCAGGAAACGGCTTGGCTCCGGGCGCACCAGCTCACCATACTGCCGGCGTTCCTTGCACAACGTAAAGGTCAGCTCTTTTTGCGCACGGGTGATGCCGACGTAGGCTAACCGGCGCTCTTCATCGACGTTATCTTCATCGATGCTGCTCTGGTGCGGCAGCAATCCCTCTTCCATTCCCACCAGGTAAACATACGGGAACTCCAGCCCTTTTGAGGCATGGAGGGTCATCAGCTGCACCTGATCGAGCTCTTCATCCGATTCGCCGCGCTCCATCATGTCGCGCAGGGTAAAGCGGGTGACCACCTGCGTTAGGGTCATCGGCTCATCGATTTCGCTGCCTTCCAGCATCTCGGTCATCCAGGTAAACAGCTGGTTGACGTTTTTCATTCGCATTTCCGCGGCTTTCGGGCTGGGCGAGGTTTCATACAGCCAGGATTCGTAGTCGATCCCGCGAATCAAATCGCGCACGGCGGCAACGGGCTCGCGTTCGGTCAGCTGCTGAATTTCCCGCAGCCAGTGGGTAAAGCGCGTGAGGGATTCGTAGCCGCGCCCGGTCAGCGTCTGGCTTAACCCCATGTCAAAGCTGGCGGTGAATAAGCCTTTATTGCGGCTCATCGCCCACTCACCCAGCTTTTGCAATGTCGCCGGACCAATCTCGCGCTTCGGCGTATTAACGATGCGCAGGAAGGCGCTGTCGTCATCCGGATTGGTCAGTACGCGCAGATAGGCCAGCAGGTCTTTAATTTCCGGACGTGAGAAGAACGAGGTGCCGCCGGAGATTTTGTATGGAATGCGGTTCTGCATCAGCATCTTTTCAAAGACCCGCGACTGGTGGTTGCCGCGGTAAAGGATCGCGTAGTCTTTGTAGTTAGTTTTATTAATAAAGTGGTGGGCGATCAGTTCCCCGGCCACGCGCTCTGCTTCATGATCTTCATTGTTGGCGGAGAGTACTTTCAGCTCAGTACCGTAGCCAAGTTCTGAAAACAGCCGCTTTTCAAAGACGTGCGGATTATTAGCGATCAAAATGTTAGCGGCTTTCAGAATACGCCCGGAGGAGCGGTAGTTCTGTTCAAGCTTGATCACCTGCAGCGCCGGGAAATCCTGGCTGAGCAGCACCAGGTTCTGCGGTCGCGCGCCGCGCCACGAGTAGATCGACTGGTCATCGTCACCCACCACGGTAAAACGCGCGCGCTGTCCCACCAGTAGCTTCACCAGTTCATACTGGCTGGTGTTGGTATCCTGATACTCATCCACCAGCAGGTAACGGATCTTGTTCTGCCAGCGTTCGCGCACCTCTTCATTACGCTGCAGCAGCAGCGTCGGCAACAGGATCAGATCGTCAAAATCGAGGACGTTGCAGGCCTTCATATGGGCATCGTACAGCCCATAGCAGTGCGCGAAGATGCGGTCCCGTTCGCCTTTCGCGCCAGCCGCCGCCTGCGCCGGGGTTTTCAGATCGTTTTTCCAGTTGGAGATCGTCGAGATCAACTGCTGCAACACCACTTTGTCATCTTCGATCAACCCTTCGGTGAGCTCTTTCAGCAGCGCGACCTGGTCAGTATCATCGAACAAGGAAAAGTTAGATTTCATTCCCAGCGCGGCGTATTCACGTTTGATGATATCCAGGCCCAGGGTGTGGAAGGTGGAGATCATCAGCCCGCGCGCCTCTTTGCGCCCCAGCGTTTGCCCGACGCGCTCTTTCATTTCGCGCGCGGCCTTGTTGGTGAAGGTGACGGCCGCGATATGGCGCGCCTGATAACCGCAGCCGCGGATCAGGTGGGCGATTTTATTCGTAATAACGCGGGTCTTACCGGAACCGGCGCCCGCCAGCACCAGGCACGGTCCGGTAACGAATTCGACGGCTTGTTGTTGGCCAGGGTTTAAACGCATGGGAATATTGCTCAATCTTCGAACGGGGTGTGGATTGTAGCAGAAAGCGAGGCCGAGATTTACCGGCTGATGGTAAAGTGTCAGCCACGCAATTCATCCTGAGGATCTGGTAATGGCAAAAAGCGCAGCGGCCCTGCATATTCTGGTCAAAGAAGAAAAACTGGCGCATGAGATCCTCGCCAAACTGGAACGAGGCATCAGCTTCGATCATCTGGCGAAGCGTTACTCAAAGTGTCCGTCCGGACGTCATGGCGGTGATTTAGGCGAATTCCCGCAGGGGACGATGGTCGGCCCGTTTGATCAAGCCGTCTTCAGCTGTCCGCTGCTTAAACCCTATGGCCCGGTGAAAACCAAATTCGGCTACCATATCATCAAGGTGCTGTATCGCCGCTAGCGCGTGCTACTATGGCGCCCTGATTTATCCCAACTCACTCAAGGCGCAATCATGGCTAAAACCGCGGCAGCACTGCACATCCTGGTAAAAGAAGAGAAACTGGCGCTCGATCTGCTCGAGCAGCTCAAAAACGGCGCCGACTTCGGCAAGCTGGCAAAGAAACACTCCATTTGCCCGTCAGGCAAACGCGGCGGCGATCTGGGTGAGTTCCGCCAGGGCCAGATGGTACCGGCCTTCGATAAAGTGGTCTTCTCCTGCCCGGAACTGGAGCCAACCGGCCCGCTGCATACCCAGTTCGGCTACCACATCATCAAAGTGCTATACCGGAAATAATAAAAAACCCGGGGATCTTAATCTCCGGGTTTTTGCCTGATGGCGCTTCGCTTATCAGGCCGACTAAACAAATCCATTCCTCTATGGATTTCGGCTGGCCGGAAGGCGGCAAGGAAGTACATCCCCAGGAACATAGATTCCTATGTGACTGGGGTGTACGTACCGTAGCCAACGCATCGGCAAGTCGAAAGACGACGAGGAATTAGCCGGCTACCGCGATACGTTTCATATCAGTCATATAACCGCGCAGTTTCTTACCCACCTGCTCGATAGCGTGGCTGCGAATCGCTTCGTTCACGTCACGCAGCTGAGCGTTATCTACCGCGCCTTCAGCAATCGCTTTGCCCAGGTCGCCGGTCTGCAGGGTAGTCATAAACTCTTTCAGCAGCGGTACGCAAGCGTAAGAGAACAGGTAGTTACCGTACTCTGCGGTATCAGAGATAACCACGTTCATTTCATACAAACGCTTACGGGCGATAGTGTTCGCGATCAGCGGCAGCTCGTGCAGTGATTCATAGTAAGCGGACTCTTCGATGATGCCGGAATCAACCATGGTTTCGAACGCCAGCTCAACGCCCGCTTTCACCATCGCGATCATCAGAACGCCTTTATCGAAGTACTCCTGCTCGCCGATTTTGCCTTCATACTGCGGGGCGGTTTCGAAGGCGGTTTTGCCGGTCTCTTCACGCCAGGTCAGCAGTTTCTTATCATCGTTCGCCCAGTCCGCCATCATACCGGAGGAGAATTCGCCGGAGATGATGTCATCCATGTGTTTCTGGAACAGCGGCGCCATGATCTCTTTCAGCTGTTCGGACAGCGCATAAGCGCGCAGTTTCGCCGGATTAGACAGGCGATCCATCATCAGCGTGATGCCGCCTTGTTTCAGCGCTTCGGTGATGGTTTCCCAGCCGAACTGAATCAGTTTTTCCGCATACGCCGGGTCGGTACCTTCCGCCACCAGCTTGTCGAAGCACAGCAGCGAACCCGCCTGCAGCATGCCGCAGAGGATGGTCTGCTCACCCATCAGGTCAGATTTCACTTCCGCCACGAAGGAGGATTCCAGAACACCCGCGCGATGGCCGCCGGTCGCCGCTGCCCAGGCTTTGGCAATGGCCATGCCTTCGCCTTTCGGATCGTTTTCCGGGTGTACGGCGATAAGCGTCGGCACGCCGAAACCGCGTTTGTACTCTTCACGAACTTCGGTACCCGGGCACTTCGGCGCCACCATCACCACGGTGATGTCTTTGCGGATCTGCTCGCCCACTTCAACGATGTTGAAGCCGTGGGAGTAACCCAGCGCCGCGCCGTCTTTCATCAGCGGCTGTACGGAACGCACAACGTCAGAGTGCTGTTTGTCCGGCGTCAGGTTAACTACCAGGTCGGCCTGCGGGATCAGCTCTTCATAGGTACCGACTTTGAAGCCGTTTTCGGTCGCTTTACGCCAGGAAGCGCGCTTCTCGGCAATCGCTTCTTTACGCAACGCATAGGAGATATCCAGGCCGGAATCACGCATGTTCAGACCCTGGTTCAGGCCCTGCGCGCCACAGCCGACGATGACTACTTTTTTACCCTGAAGATAGCTTGCGCCATCGGCAAATTCATCGCGCCCCATAAAGCGGCATTTGCCCAGCTGTGCCAGCTGCTGGCGCAGATTCAGTGTGTTGAAGTAGTTAGCCATGGTGATACCTCGTGATGTTGTGTTGTCGTGCTTATTGTTCGGTTCGCTTTTGCGAGAATGAACTTACTATATGACAGGAATTTTATTGCGGAAATTGATATATTCACAACGTCACGTTGCAATTTATGAAATACAAAATCGGGGAGTACGCGCCGTGGATTTACGCGATCTGAAAACCTTTCTGCATCTGGCGGAAAGCCGCCATTTTGGCCGCAGCGCGCGGGCCATGCACGTCAGCCCTTCGACACTTTCGCGCCAAATTCAACGCCTGGAAGAGGACCTCGGCCAGCCGCTGTTCGTGCGTGATAATCGCACGGTGAAGCTCACCGAAGCCGGGGAAGAGCTACGCACCTTTGCCCAGCAGACCTTACTGCAGTATCAGCAGCTTCGCCACGCCATCGATCAGCAGGGACCTTCGCTCTCCGGTGAGCTGCATATCTTCTGCTCTGTCACCGCCGCTTATAGTCATCTGCCGCCGATCCTCGATCGCTTTCGCGCTGCGCATCCTTCGGTGGAGATCAAGCTCTCGACCGGCGACGCCGCTGATGCCATGGAGAAGGTCGTCACCGGCGAAGCCGACCTGGCGATTGCCGGTAAACCAGAGACCCTGCCGGGATCGGTGGCGTTTTCGATGCTGGAGAACCTCGCCGTGGTGTTAATTGCCCCGGCCCTTCCCT
Organism: Klebsiella sp. G-Nf4; assembly: GCF_002810615.1. Lineage (NCBI taxonomy): Bacteria > Pseudomonadati > Pseudomonadota > Gammaproteobacteria > Enterobacterales > Enterobacteriaceae > Klebsiella > Klebsiella sp. G-Nf4. Next base: position 73,623 of record NZ_PION01000018.1, read on the forward strand.
GCCCGGTGCGTAACCAGGTGACCGTTGAGCGTCCGGACTGGTCGACAGTGCCGTTTATCATGGCTGACCAGGGGCCGGTACGTCGGCGCATCGAGCTGTGGTTTCGACGGCATAAAATCAGCAACCCGTCGATCTACGCCACCGTCGGGGGCCACGAAGCGATGGTGTCGATGGTCGCCCTCGGCTGCGGCGTGGCGCTGCTACCGGAGGTGGTACTGGAAAACAGCCCGGAACCAGTACGCAACCGGGTGATGATTCTGGAGCGCAGCGATGAGCAAACCCCGTTTGAGCTGGGCGTTTGCGCACAAAAAAAGCGGCTGCATGAGCCGCTTATTGATGCTTTCTGGAAAATCCTGCCTAACCACTAGCCCGCGAGAAAAAAGCGGAATGCCGGGTTATGGGTTTCGTCGTGGCACTCATAGCCCAGCTCGTTAAGACGGGTTTCAAAGTCCGGCTCGTGCTCGCCCAGCTCGAAGGCCGCTAACACCCGACCATAGTCGGTGCCGTGGCTACGGTAGTGGAACAGCGAAATATTCCAGTGGGTGCCAAGGGTGTGCAGGAACTTCAGCAGCGCCCCCGGCGATTCAGGGAACTCGAAGCTGAACAGACGTTCCTGCAGCGCTTTTGACGGCCGGCCGCCGACCATATAGCGCACATGGAGCTTGGCCATTTCGTCATCGGAAAGGTCAACGACGCTGTACCCGCCGTCGTTCAGTAACTGGAGGATCTCTTTCCGCTCCTCCAGCCCGCGACTCAGGCGTACCCCGACAAAAATGCAGGCGTCTTTGGCATCGGCAAAGCGGTAGTTGAACTCCGTCACCGAGCGCCCGCCCAGCAGCTGGCAAAACTTCAGAAAGCTGCCCTTCTCTTCCGGGATCGTCACCGCCAGCAGCGCTTCGCGTTGTTCCCCGAGCTCGCAGCGCTCAGACACGTAGCGCAGGCCGTGGAAGTTAACGTTGGCACCGGACAGGATATGAGCCAGTCGCTCGCCGCGAATATTGTGCTGGGCGACATATTTCTTCATCCCCGCCAGCGCCAGCGCGCCGGAAGGCTCCGCCACCGCCCGCACATCTTCGAACAGATCTTTCATCGCCGCGCAAATAGCGTCGCTGTCGACGGTGATGATGTCGTCCAGATACTCCTGGCACAAACGGAAGGTTTCATCGCCGATGCGTTTGACCGCCACGCCTTCAGCAAACAAACCGACGCGCGGCAGATCCACCGGATGACCGGCATCCAGCGCCGCTTTCAGACATGCCGAGTCTTCCGCTTCTACCGCTATCACTTTAATCTGCGGCATCAGCTGCTTGATCAGCACCGCCACGCCCGCCGCCAGACCGCCGCCGCCCACCGGAACGAACACACGATCGATGTGAGCATCCTGCTGCAGCAGCTCCAGCGCCAAGGTTCCCTGACCGGCGATCACCATCGGGTGATCGAACGGCGGCACCCAGGTAAAGCCCTGCTGCTGCGCCAGCTCAATCGCTCTCGCCTTCGCTTCGTCAAAGTTGGCGCCATGCAGCAGCACTTCGCCGCCAAAGCCGCGAACGGCATCGACTTTGATATCCGCGGTTGCCACCGGCATCACGATCAGCGCCTTAACCCCAAGCCGGGAGGCTGAGAATGCCACTCCCTGCGCATGGTTGCCTGCCGATGCCGTGATCACCCCATTCGATTTCTGTTCCGCCGTCAGGCTGGACATCATCGCGTAGGCGCCCCGCAGCTTAAAGCTGTGTACCGGCTGGCGATCTTCGCGTTTGACCAGAATAACGTTATCCAGTCGCGAAGAGAGCTTGTCCATTTTTTGCAGCGGCGTTTTCTGCACCGCTTCATAAACCGGCGCGCGCAGCACTGCTCTCAGGTATTCGGCGCCCTCAGGGGCACCGGACAGGGGTTGTGAGTCCGCCATAATTAGCCACCCAGTTTTGATTTATCGCGCACCGCGCCTTTGTCGGCGCTGGTCGCGAGGCTGGCATAAGCGCGCAGCGCAAAGGAGACCTGGCGCTCGCGGTCTTTCGGCGTCCACGCCTTATCGCCACGCGCTTCCTGCGCTTCGCGACGGGCGGCGATTTCTGCATCGCTCAGCTGCAGCTGGATACCGCGGTTCGGGATATCGATAGCAATCATGTCGCCATCTTCGATGATCGCAATGTTGCCGCCGCTCGCCGCTTCCGGCGATACGTGGCCAATGGAAAGCCCGGAGGTGCCGCCGGAGAAACGACCATCGGTGATCAGCGCACACGCTTTACCAAGCCCCATAGACTTCAGGAAGGTGGTCGGATAGAGCATCTCCTGCATCCCCGGCCCGCCTTTCGGCCCTTCATAGCGGATAACCACGACGTCGCCTGCCACCACTTTACCACCGAGGATGGCATCAACCGCTTCGTCCTGGCTTTCATAAACTTTCGCCGGGCCGGTAAATTTCAGGATGCTATCGTCCACGCCAGCGGTTTTCACGATACAGCCATTTTCGGCAAAGTTACCGTACAGCACTGCCAGTCCGCCGTCTTTACTGTAGGCATGTTCCAGAGAACGGATACATCCCTCGGCGCGATCGTCATCCAGCGTATCCCAGCGGCAATCCTGCGAGAACGCCTGGGTGGTACGGATCCCCGCCGGGCCGGCGCGGAACATTTTTTTGACCGCGTCGTCCTGGGTCAGCATCACATCGTACTGTTCCAGGGTCTGCGGCAGCGTCAGGCCAAGGACGTTTTTGACATCGCGGTTGAGTAAACCGGCGCGGTCCAGTTCGCCCAGAATGCCCAGCACGCCACCAGCGCGGTGCACGTCTTCCATGTGGTATTTCTGTGTACTCGGCGCCACTTTACACAACTGCGGAACCTTGCGGGAGAGCTTATCGATATCGCTCATGGTGAAGTCGATTTCGGCTTCCTGCGCCGCCGCCAGCAGGTGCAGAACGGTGTTGGTTGAACCGCCCATCGCGATATCGAGGGTCATGGCGTTTTCAAATGCTGCCTTGCTGGCGATATTGCGCGGCAAGGCGGAAGCATCATCCTGCTCGTAGTAGCGTTTGGTCAGCTCTACGATACGTTTACCGGCGTTCAGGAACAGCTCCTTACGATCGGCGTGGGTCGCCAGCAGAGAGCCGTTACCCGGCTGTGACAGGCCCAGCGCTTCGGTCAGGCAGTTCATGGAGTTCGCTGTGAACATCCCGGAACAGGAGCCGCAGGTCGGACAAGCGGAACGTTCCACCTGGTTACTCTGTTCGTCGGACACTTTCGGATCCGCCCCCTGGATCATCGCATCCACCAGGTCGAGCTTGATGATTTTATCTGACAGCTTGGTCTTCCCGGCTTCCATTGGGCCACCGGAAACAAAGATCACCGGAATGTTCAGGCGCAGAGAGGCCATCAGCATCCCCGGGGTGATTTTGTCGCAGTTGGAGATACAGACCATGGCATCGGCGCAGTGGGCATTAACCATGTACTCGACCGAGTCGGCGATCAGCTCACGGGATGGCAGTGAATAGAGCATACCCCCGTGGCCCATGGCGATGCCATCATCCACCGCGATGGTGTTAAATTCTTTGGCGACACCGCCTGCCGCTTCAATCTGCTCGGCAACCAGTTTGCCGAGATCGCGCAGGTGCACGTGCCCGGGGACAAACTGGGTAAAGGAGTTGACGACGGCGATAATCGGTTTGCCGAAATCGGCATCGGTCATTCCGGTTGCGCGCCACAACGCGCGGGCGCCCGCCATGTTGCGGCCATGTGTGGTGGTGGCGGAACGGTACTTAGGCATGCTCTTTTTACTCCCATCTCTGTTTATTAAATGGGACGGTGCGTGCCGTCCCATTTTTAATTACTTACTTACCGGATCCAACCAGCCCCATTTATCTTCTGTTTCACCGGTGAAGAGGCCAAAGAAGGCTTCCTGAATGCGTTTGGTCACCGGCCCGCGGCGGCCTGCGCCAACCTGGATACCGTCAACACTGCGTACCGGGGTGATTTCCGCCGCGGTGCCGGACATGAAGACTTCATCTGCCAGGTACAGCGATTCACGGGACAGCACCTGCTCGCGCACTTCGATGCCGAGCTCTTTCGCCAGCTTGATGATCGCGTCGCGGGTAATGCCCGGTAGCGCGGAAGAGGTAAACGGCGGAGTAAACAGCACGCCATCTTTTACCTCAAACAGGTTTTCGCCTGCACCTTCAGAGATATAGCCGTTAACATCCAGCGCGATACCTTCCTGATAACCGTGACGACGCGCTTCACTGCCGACCAGCAGAGAGGAGAGATAGTTGCCGCCCGCTTTCGCCGCGGTTGGGATGGTGTTCGGCGCCGCGCGGTTCCAGGAAGAAACCATCGCATCGATCCCCTGCTCCAGCGCTTCTGCGCCGAGGTAGGCTCCCCACGGGAACGCCGCGATGATAACGTCGGTTTTGTAACCGTCCGGCGGGTTAACGCCCATGCCAACATCGCCAACAAACACCAGCGGACGAATATAAGCGCTGGTCAGTTTATTGGTACGGATAACTTCGCGGCAGGCTTCCATCAGCTCATCAACACTCTGCGAGACCGGGAAACGATAAATTTTGGCTGAGTCATGCAGACGCTGCATATGTTCGCGATGACGGAACACCACCGGGCCTTTGTGCGAGTCGTAGCAGCGGATGCCTTCGAATACCGAAGTACCGTAGTGCAACGCATGGGACATGACGTGCACTTTCGCCTCGCCCCATGGGGTCATCTCGCCATTGAACCAAATGTAATCAGCTTTCTTCGTCGTCATTTTTTTTATTCCTCTGCGCTCAGGCGCGGATTTGTTGTGATGTGGGTTGCTGGATCTCGACGCAGGCAACGTCGACCAGTTTACTTAATTGGCTAAACAGTAATTCGACGGGCCGCGGGCTGGCAACGGTCAATTCGATATTTATATTTTGCGCATCTGGCGCGGTTTCCATGTTCATTGAGCAGATTTGAAAACCACGGTGGCGGACAACGCGCAGCACGCGCTCTAAGGTTTCCGGATTGAAACGCGCCTGCAAAGCGACCTGATGTTGCTTCATGATAATTTCTCCAGCATTTCTGCATTACTGGCGCCGGGCGGCACCAACGGCCAGACATTCTCAAGTTCGTCGATTGAGACATGAAGCAGGTATGGCCCCTGGCTCGAAAGCATGGTGTCGAGTGCCGCTTCAACCTGGTCTTTACGGGTGATGTGTTGGCCAGGAATACCGAAGGCGCTGGCCAGCGTGAGGAAATCAGGATTATCAGTCAGAGTGGTTTCGCTATAACGTTCCTGGAAAAACAGCTGCTGCCATTGTCGAACCATCCCTAACCGCTGGTTGTCGAGTAACACGATCTTCAACGGTAACTGCTTGCGTTTGACGGTGCCCAGCTCCTGCACGTTCATCATGAAGGAACCGTCACCGGAGATACAGATTACCGTATCGTCCGGGCGCGCCACCTGGGCGCCAACAGCGGCCGGCAGGCCAAAGCCCATCGTGCCTAAGCCGCTGGAGGTGATAAAGTTTTCCGGACGGGTATAGGTCATATGTTGAGCCGACCACATCTGGTGCTGGCCTACGTCGGTTGTCACAACGCTGTCCGCCGGCTTACGGTCGGAAAGCTGCTTCAGCAGCAGCGGCGCGTAGATCGCCTCGCCGGGATGATCGTAACGCCAGGCGTGCTCGGTACGCAGTGCGGCATTATGCTCGCGCCAGGCATCGATAGCTAACGGCTGCTGCAGCGCCGGCAGCAAGCGGTTCAAATCGCCGGTCAGACCGATGTGCGCCTGACGCAGCTTGTTCAGTTCCGCCGGATCGATGTCCATGTGGATCACTTTGGCATGCGGAGCGAAGGTATTGAGCTTACCGGTCACACGATCGTCAAAGCGCGCGCCGACAGCGATTAGCAGATCGCACTCCTGTACCGCCAGGTTGGCCGCCTTAGTGCCGTGCATGCCCAGCATACCGAGATAATACGGATAATCTGCGGCCACCACGCCCAACCCTTTCAGCGTGCAGGTTGCCGGCATTCGGGTCACCGCCAGGAATTCACGCAAAGCCGGTACCGCCTGCGCCATACCCACCCCACCGCCAACATACAGCATCGGTTTCTGTGACTGAGCCAGCATCTGCAGAGCCTGAGCAACCTCCGCCTGCGGGAACGCCATCTCATCGTCAACGGTAGAGAAATGAGGATCAAGCTCGCCCTGCGCCATCTGAATATCCTTAGGGATATCAACCAGCACCGGGCCCGGACGGCCTGAGTTTGCCACCTGGAAAGCTTCAGCGATAACCCGCGGCAGCTCATCCAGAGACTGCACGAGGAAACTGTGCTTAGTACAGGCCAGTGACAAACCGAGAACGTCTACTTCCTGGAACGCATCCGTGCCGATGAAGGGAGCGGCCACCTGGCCGGTGATAGCGACAATGGGGATGGAATCAAGCAGGGCGTCCGCCAGGCCAGTGATCAGGTTGGTCGCGCCCGGGCCGGACGTCGCTATGCACACCCCGGTTTTCCCGGTCGCTCGCGCATAGCCAATGGCCGCCATGGCTGCCCCTTGCTCATGCCGACACAGCAGGTGCTCCACGCCGCCGTCATACAGTGCATCGTAAACCGGCATAATTGCGCCACCCGGATAGCCAAAAACTGTGTCGACTCCCTGTGTCCGCAAAGCATGTACCACCCACTGCGCGCCATTCATAGTTAGTTCCCCGTCATAAATCGGGAGAAACAGAATTTTATGCTAAAAGTCATCATCTGCTCCTCGCTTAGGTTATTTCAGTTATAAAAAAACCCCCGGACCTTTCGGTGCGGGGGTCTTAGTTCGTTAAGGCTTGATTCTTAAGCCTTTCCTCGTCCAAGTGCAGCCCCGCACGGTGGGATAATAATCACCACCACGCTAATCACGACCAGGCTAATCACTCGTAGAAGGGCTGTCATTTTCTGTACTTTCTGGCTTCTTGTTCGAAGGAATACCTAAAGAGGTACCACAGACATCACATAAAACACAAGATTTTTTTATATTTTCGTTTCTGAGCAGCCTAACAGTTTCAGAAAAAATAATTGTTTTATATGAAGAAAATCAGAAATGAAAAAAATTCAGTTTTCTTTCACGCTGTACGCTCAGCGCCAATCTCTGTTTCGGATGCACCACGTTTTTCGATCACGTTTCCATTTTCGGCTAAATGTAACGAGATGGCGTGAAAATAATGGATCTCTGCTTCTAACTTCGTGTTATTGCCGCTGCCGTTTCACGGCAGGCTCGTCATAATCCGTCTCTGTCCAGGAGGTTTTATGTCGCTCGCCATCGTTTATACACGCGCGGCGCTCGGTATCGAAGCGCCATTGATTACTATCGAGGTTCATCTCAGCAGCGGTCTGCCTGGCTTGACCATGGTCGGGCTACCGGAGACCACCGTGAAAGAGGCCCGCGACCGGGTACGCAGCGCCTTGATCAACAGCGGCTACGCTTTCCCTGCGAAGAAAATAACCATTAACCTGGCACCCGCGGATCTGCCTAAAGAGGGTGGACGATACGACCTTCCCATCGCTCTCGCGCTTCTCGTCGCCTCAGAGCAGCTCAACACAACCCGATTGAATCAATATGAGTTTGTGGGCGAACTCGCCCTTACAGGCGGCTTACGCGGCGTTCCTGGGGCGATCCCCAGCGCAATGGAAGCCATTAAAGCCGGCCGGCGCATTGTCGTCTCCTCTGACAATGCGGCTGAGGTGGGTCTGCTCGGCGGCAGCGATTGCCTGGTCGCCGACCATCTGCAGCAGGTGTGCGCGTTTCTCGCGGGGCAAGCATCGCTTTCACCGCCTCTCGCCGAAGTGCCCGCCGTTGATGAACGCTGCGAAGATCTGCGAGATGTTATCGGCCAGCAACAGGGCAAACGGGCGCTGGAGATTGTGGCGGCCGGTGGCCACAATCTGCTCCTGATTGGCCCACCAGGCACCGGCAAAACCATGCTTGCCAGCCGGCTCCCCGGCCTTTTGCCGCCATTAAGCAATCAGGAAGCGCTGGAGAGCACGGCCATTCAAAGTCTGGTCAACCCCCACACCGCAAAGACCCGGTGGCGTCAGAGGCCGTTCCGCGCCCCTCACCATAGCGCCTCGCTGGCAGCGATGGTGGGCGGGGGCTCAATACCCGCCCCTGGCGAGATTTCACTGGCCCATAATGGCGTGCTATTTCTTGATGAGCTACCGGAGTTTGAGCGGCGGGTGCTGGATGCGCTACGTGAGCCCATTGAGTCAGGCAAGATCCACATATCACGATCGCGCGCCAAAATTGACTATCCGGCGCGCTTTCAGCTTATCGCAGCAATGAACCCAAGCCCGACCGGGCATTATCAGGGTAAACATAATCGCGCGTCGCCTGAGCAGACATTGCGCTACCTTGGGCGCCTGTCTGGCCCTTTTCTCGACCGTTTCGATCTCTCCTTAGAGATCCCGCTGCCACCGCCGGGGATACTGAGCCAGGGCATACGAGGTGAAGAATCGAGTGCGACAGTCCGTCAGCGTGTGCTGGCGGCGCGTGAACGTCAAATGCTCAGGCAAAATAAGCTGAATGCGCATCTTGAGAATCGTGAAATGAAGAGCTGCTGCCACTTGCGGCAGGATGATGCTGTCTGGCTGGAACAGACGCTAACTCACCTGGGGCTTTCTATACGGGCCTGGCAGCGTCTGTTAAAAGTGGCAAGAACCATTGCCGATCTGGCAGAGGCTGAAGAGATTGAACGCCACCATTTGCAGGAGGCGCTTAGCTATCGGGCAATAGATCGGATGCTTAGCCATCTGCAGAAAATGATGGCGTAAAAAAAGGGCTTACGCCCTTTTCTTAGTCATCGCTTTCGGTGTAATCGTCAGCGCCTTCCATCTGCGGTTTGCCGCCGGAAAGAGTATGGAAACGCTTCGGCCGCTTGATGCGTGCCATATACTTAATCCATACGCGTTCTGCTTCCGTTACCGGCTCACGTTCACCACGGCACACCGAGACAAATTGTTTTTCATCATCGGTAACAGGTTCGCGTTTACCCAGTTCCAGTTCATTAAAGGCATAACCATGACGTTCCAGCAGTTGCGCCTCTTTGATGGTGAAATCACCATGACGGGAGAACCCGCGTGGATAATTTTTATTGTCGAAAAAACGATTAGTCGTCGTAAAGCTTTCCGCCATCCTACACGCTCCTGATTCTTTGGCCGAGCTATTTATGGCGCGGAGTATTAGTTACGCTTGACAGAGCGTCAAACAAAACATTTAAATCATGACGACAAATAATTTTGTGGAGAACGGTGTGGATACGGAATTGCTCAAGACTTTCCTGGAAGTGAGCAGAACTCGTCACTTTGGGCGGGCAGCAGAGGCACTTTACCTGACGCAGTCAGCGGTCAGCTTTCGTATTCGTCAGCTGGAGAATCAACTTGGCGTGAACCTGTTCACCCGCCATCGTAATAACATTCGTCTGACGACCGCCGGAGAAAAGCTCCTGCCCTACGCCGAAACGTTGATGAACACCTGGCAGGCCGCGCGCAAGGAGGTCGCTCACTCTTCGCGACATAACGAATTCTCCATCGGTGCCAGCGCGTCGCTGTGGGAATGTCTGCTGAACGGCTGGCTGGGGACTCTCTACAAAGATCCCTATAACCTGCAATTCGAGGCGCGGATCGCCCAACGTCAGTCATTAGTTAAACAGTTGCATGAACGCCAGCTCGATCTCCTGATCACAACTGAATCACCGAAGATGGATGAATTAAGCTGCCAGTTGCTGGGTAATTTCACCCTGGCGCTCTATTGTGCCGCACCAGGGAAAAATAAGAATGATTTGAACTACCTGCGTCTGGAATGGGGGCCGGATTTCCAGCAAAACGAAGTGGGGCTGATTGGTAGCGATGATGTGCCACTGTTGACAACGAGCTCCGCAGAACTGGCTTATCAGCAACTCAGTACCTTGAATGGCTGTAGCTGGTTACCCGTCAGTTGGGCGCAGCAGAAAAGCGGTCTACATACGGTGACCGATAGCGCGACACTCTCACGTCCTCTGTATGCCATTTGGCTACAAAATAGCGATAAACAAGCGCATATTCGCGAGATCCTGAAAAGCAGCATACTGGAATAAAGATCTGACTCCATGGATGGAGTGACCAAAGCGGGGGAAGGCAGAGGAATGGACGAAATGACAAACAAAAAAAATCCTTTGCCGAAGCAAAGGATTATATATGGCAGGGGCGGAGAGACTCGAACTCGCGACACCCGGTTTTGGAGACCGGTGCTCTACCAACTGAGCTACGCCCCTAAATCTTTCTCGCTATTAAGCCCGCTAACATAGCAGGCTTAATTTTAATAAGTGGCGGAACGGACGGGACTCGAACCCGCGACCCCCTGCGTGACAGGCAGGTATTCTAACCGACTGAACTACCGCTCCACCGAATTTCTTCGCTTTATTACCACCGGTTGTCACCCCGGCTTACTGCAATTTGATGCCTGGCAGTTCCCTACTCTCACATGGGGAGACCCCACACTACCATCGGCGCTACGGCGTTTCACTTCTGAGTTCGGCATGGGGTCAGGTGGGACCACCGCGCTAGTGCCGCCAGGCAAATTCTTTGTGCTCGTCCTGTGTCTTTTGCGCTCATACTGCGTTGGCTGCTCTCGCGAGTGTCAGTCACATACTTATGTATGCTCCTTCCATCGCCTCGTTTGCCGCCTTGTCTCAGCGCAAAATCCTTCGGACTCTGAATCAGAGCTGAAAATCTTCTCTCAATCCGCCAAAACACCTTCGGCGTTGTAAGGTTAAGCCTCACGGTTCATTAGTACCGGTTAGCTCAACGCATCGCTGCGCTTACACACCCGGCCTATCAACGTCGTCGTCTTCAACGTTCCTTCAGGAGACTTAAAGTCTCA
>NZ_PION01000019.1:0-41572 GCF_002810615.1 Klebsiella sp. G-Nf4
ATAGGCCGGGTGTGTAAGCGCAGCGATGCGTTGAGCTAACCGGTACTAATGAACCGTGAGGCTTAACCTTACAACGCCGAAGATGTTTTGGCGGATTTGAGAGAATTTTCAGCTCTGATACAGATTAGTCGATGCGTCCGGGTGACGTGTTGATAAAACAGAATTTGCCTGGCGGCGACAGCGCGGTGGTCCCACCTGACCCCATGCCGAACTCAGAAGTGAAACGCCGTAGCGCCGATGGTAGTGTGGGGTCTCCCCATGTGAGAGTAGGGAACTGCCAGGCATCAAATTTAGCGTGCTGATATGGCTCAGTTGGTAGAGCGCACCCTTGGTAAGGGTGAGGTCCCCAGTTCGACTCTGGGTATCAGCACCACTTTTTAGGTTAAAGTTCGGCACGTTGTAAAGAATTTGCCTGGCGACAATAGCGCGGCGGTCCCACCTGACCCCATGCCGAACTCAGAAGTGAAACGTCGTAGCGCCGATGGTAGTGTGGGGTCTCCCCATGTGAGAGTAGGGAATCGCCAGGCATCAAATAGAGCAAAAGGCCCAGTCGAAAGACTGAGCCTTTTGCTTTTGTTATATCTGTTGTTTGCCGATGAGCGCTCTCCGGAGTAGGGACAAATCCGCTGGGAGCGGATGTGAACGTTGCGCAGCAACGGCCCGGAGGGTAGCGGGCAGGACGCCCGCCATCATTCCCAGGCATCAAATAAAACGAAAGGCTCAGTCGGAAGACCGGGCTTTTTTGTTTTTTGCGGCCAGACGCGCCGCCAGCTCCCCCGGTGGCGCTGCGCTTACCGGGGCTACAGACCCCGTAGCCCGGAAAAGGTGCGCAGCACCGCCTCCGGGGAAAGCAGCGGTCATATCAACGTAAATGAAAGGCCCAGTCGTGTGACTGGGCCTTTTGTCTTTCTGGCGACTGAGCCGAAGGGAACGCCTCCAGGCTGAGCATTTGTGGAGCGGAGTTGCTAACGAGTCAGCGCCACGATACCTAACGTGAGACCGGCAACCGCTGCTGCCCCACCAGCGATCGCGCCAGCCGTTTCCCAGTTATCCTGTGTTGTGCCTTTTACACAGGTATTGGTATGCACCAGTCGGCCCTGCGAGTCATAGACAGGCACGCACGGGGAATCATGGGCACAGCCAGCAAGCAACGTTGCTAACAATGTCACTAATATTAATTTATTCATGGTATTACCTCTAAATAACCGTTTGCTGTCAACGTTGTTGACACATAACGGAATAGCTTATTTTACCACCGCAATGACACAGGCCTGGAAGGGGAAATAATCTCAAATTATGAGCAGTGTAAATATCGTGAAGAGAAATGAAAAATAATGAAGAGAATATGCAGGAAGGGATTTTCCAATGCGTTAGTCGGGGATAAAAAATTAATATTTCTACTAACTTGTTGTTCTGATAGATATAAAAAAAGGCGCCGCATGACGCCTTGATAATTATAGTCGATTATTCAGCGTGCCGGGTAAAGCGTCGTCTGACGACCACGAAAAACACCGGAACAAAGAAGATCGCCAGTAGTGTCGCGGTAAGCATCCCGCCCATCACGCCGGTGCCCACTGCATTCTGAGCCCCGCTACCGGCACCATGGCTAATCACCAGCGGCATGACCCCGAGGATAAAAGCCAGAGAGGTCATTAGAATAGGGCGCAGGCGCATCCGCGATGCCTCCAGCGTGGCCTCAATGATCCCTTTCCCTTCTTTCTCCATCAGATCCTTGGCGAACTCAACGATCAGGATCGCATTCTTCGCCGACAAACCGATCGTGGTTAAAAGACCGACCTGGAAGTAAACGTCATTATTCAACCCACGCAGTGTGGCGGCTAACAGTGCGCCAATGACCCCCAGCGGAACGACTAACATCACTGAGAACGGAATCGACCAGCTCTCATAGAGCGCCGCCAGGCACAGGAAGACGACGATCAGTGAGATGGCATAGAGCGCAGGCGCCTGGTTGCCGGAGAGGCGTTCCTGGTAAGACATTCCAGTCCAGTCGTAACCGATGCCGCTCGGCAGTTTACTGGCCAGTTGTTCCATCAGCGCCATGGCTTCCCCGGTACTTTTGCCTGGCGAGGCTTCACCGAGGATCTCCATGGATGGCAAACCGTTGTAACGCTCCAGGCGTGGCGAGCCATATATCCAGCGTGAAGTGACAAAGGCGGAGAACGGAACCATTTCGCCGTTGGCGCTACGAACGTACATGTTGTTAATGTCGCTCGGCAGCATACGGAAGTGGGCATCAGCCTGGACGTACACTTTCTTCACGCGGCCGCGGTCAATAAAATCATTGACGTAGTACCCCCCCAGCGCGGCGGATATCGTTTCATTGATATCGGAGAGAGATACGCCCAGCGCCTGCGCTTTTTCCTGATCGACATCCAGTTTGAACTGTGGGGTATCTTCCAGCCCATTGGGCCGTACCCGGACCAGTTGATCCGGATGCTGTTTCACCATGCCGAGCAGTTGGTTTCGCGCCTGGGTCAGGGCGGTATGGCCAAGCCCACCCTGGTCGATCAGTTCAAAGTCGAAGCCGGTGGCGGTACCCAGCTCAATAATGGCCGGCATGTTGAACGGGAAAACCATGGCGTCTTTTATCTGACTGAAGGCCACGGTGGCCCGTTTAATAATCGACTCCACGTTGTTTTCATCACCGCTACGCGCTTCCCAGGGTTTCAGGCTGACAAACGCCATGCCGGAGTTTTGCCCCTGGCCGCTGAAGCTGAAGCCGTTAACAGTAAAGACGCTTTCAACGTTGGCTTTCTCGTTATGCAGATAGTAGTCGGTTACGGTATCCAGCACCTTCTGCGTGCGCTCCTGGGTAGCGCCGGAAGGCAGCTGGATCATGGTCAGGAAGACGCCTTGATCCTCGTCGGGCAGAAAGGACGTGGGCAAACGCATGAACAACACGGCCATCCCCACGACTATCACCAGGTAGATCACCAGATAACGGCCTGTTCCACGCAGAATGCCGCTAACGCTGTTGGTATAGTGATTGACGCTCTGGTCAAAGCGGGCGTTAAACCAGCCGAAAAATCCTTTTTTCTCATGGTGTTCGGCTGAGGCTGGCTTCAACAACGTGGCGCAGAGGGCCGGCGTCAGCACCAGCGCAACCAGCACGGAGAGCGCCATGGCGGAGACAATGGTGATCGAAAATTGACGATAAATTGCGCCAGTCGAACCACCGAAGAAGGCCATCGGGACGAATACCGCAGAGAGCACCATGGCGATACCCACCAGCGCCCCCTGGATCTGCGACATCGACTTTTCTGTCGCTTCTTTTGGCGAGAGCTTCTCCTCAACCATCACACGTTCGACGTTTTCCACCACCACGATGGCGTCATCGACCAGCAGGCCTATCGCCAGCACCATGCCAAACATCGTCAGGGTGTTGATGGAGTAGCCAAACATCGACAGTACCGCAAAGGTACCCAATAGCACGACAGGAACGGCAATCGTCGGAATGAGCGTTGCGCGCATGTTCTGCAGAAACAGATACATGACAAGAAAGACGAGGATAATTGCCTCAAAGAGCGTTTTAACCACTTCGTGAATGGAGATTTTGACGAAAGGGGTCGTATCGTACGGATAGACAACCTTCATCCCCTGAGGGAAGTAGGGCTGTAGCTCGGCCAGCTTCGCTTTAATCGCGGTGGCAGTATCCAGCGCGTTGGCGCCGGTCGCGAGCTTAATGCCCAGACCAGAGGCGGGTTTACCGTTAATTCTCGCGACGACGTTGTAGTTTTCTCCCCCCAGCTCAATGCGGGCGACGTCTTTCAGATGGACCACTGAGCCATCGGCATTGACCCGCAGTGTGACCTTGCCAAACTCCTGCGGATCTTTAAGCCGGGTCTGAGCGATGATCGACGCGTTCAGTTGCTGACCTTTCAGCGCCGGCGTACCGCCCAGCTGACCCGCGGCGATCTGATCGTTCTGAACCTTCAGCGCATTGATGACGTCGACCGGCGTGAGGTTGTATTTATTCAGCAAATTGCCGTCCAGCCAGACGCGCATGGCGTACTGGGCGCCGAACAGCTGCACATCACCTACACCATTGAGGCGGCTGATAGGGTCTTTTACGTTGGAGGCGACATAGTCAGAAATATCGTCCTGGGTGGTGGCCGGGTTATCAGAGATAAAGCCGGCAACCAGCAGGAAGCTGCTGCTGGATTTTTCGACGCTAATCCCTTGCTGCTGTACTTCCTGAGGCAGCAGCGGCGTAGCCAACTGCAGTTTGTTTTGCACCTGCACCTGGGCGATATCCGGATCGGTGCCGGACTTAAAGGTGAGCGTAATGGTTACCGAGCCAGCGGAGTCGCTGGTTGACGACATATACATCAGGTTGTCGATACCGTTCATATTCTGTTCGATAACCTGAGTGACCGTATCCTGCACGGTTTGGGCATCCGCACCCGGGTAGGTGGCGGAGATCGCCACCGCAGGGGGCGCAATCGTCGGATACTGCGCTATCGGTAGCTGCAGGATGGCCAGGCCGCCGGCAATCATCATAATGATGGCCAGCACCCAGGCGAAGACCGGTCGATGGATAAAAAACTTAGACATGGCTGAGTATCCTTATTGTGCGGCCGGTGCCGCACGCTCCGCTTCCGCTTTGACGGTGACGCCTGGACGGACTTTCTGTAAGCCGCTGACAATCACTTTATCGCCCGGCTTCAGCCCGTTGGTGATGAGCCATTTATCGCCAACGGCCTGAGTCGCGACCACTTCCCGGGTTTCAACCTGGTTTTTGTCATTCACCAGCATCACGGAGGCATCGCCCCGCGGCGTGCGGGTCACTCCTTGCTGCGGCACCAGGATGGCCTGCGGATCGACACCTTCGTCTATGCGAGCGCGGACGAACATCCCCGGCAGCAGGGCATGCTGCGGGTTAGGGAAGATAGCGCGTAGCGTGATAGAGCCCGTGCTTTCATCGACAGTGACGTCAGAGAACTGCAGTGACCCTTTAAGCGGATAGGCCTGACCGTTCTCCATCACCAGCTCAACGCTTTTTGTATCACCGCCGCGCTGCAGGCTTTCCTGCTTAAGGCGCATAAAGTCATTGCTGGACTCCGTCACGTCAACATAGATAGGATCGAGCTGCTGGACGGTGGCCAGGGCATCCGACTGACCATTGGTGACCAGCGCGCCCTCGGTGACGCTCGATTTGCCGATGCGCCCACTTATGGGGGAGGTCACTTTGGTGTAGGCCAGGTTGATACGGGCGGTGTCTACGGCGGCTTTGGTGGCGATGACGTCGGCATCGGCCTGGCGGGCGGTGGCCACCGCCTGATCGTATTCCTGCTGGCTGATATATTTGGTCCCCAGCAGCGGAACATAGCGTTTCACCGTCAAATGGGCGATGGCGGCTGCGGCTTCGGCCTTGGCCTCATCGCCTTTCGCACTGTTCCAGGCAGCCTGATAGGTTGCCGGATCGATCTGATAGAGCGACTGACCTGCTTCGACATCACTTCCTTCAACAAAGTTACGCTTCAGGATGATACCGCTCACCTGGGGGCGGACTTCCGCCACGCGAAAAGCAGAGGTACGGCCTGGTAGTTCGGTGGTGACCGACAACGGTGCACTGTTCACGATATGGACCGTCACCTGCGGCGCCTGTGCATGGGGTTGCGGGTTGCCCGAATTATCGCAGCCGGTAAGCAATAAGGCCGAGATAATTAAACCGGATAAAAGTGTCACTCTGGCGTGAGTTGTCATTGCGGTTCCTTATAGATTACGTACCAAATTCGGCGGCGAATCTGTGAAAGAAAGAGGGAGTCAAAAAGCAGTTTGCCATCCTACAAATAAACGTCGCTGGATGTAAGGGATACTTATTTTTAAACGATCAGCAAGGCACGCAAAAACAAAAAAATGGTCGATCTGTTTTTGCTATTTATCTTAATTGTAAAACATAATAAACAGACATTGCTTTAATGAATGGGTTGGCTATTAATATTCATTAAGATGATTCGTTTGTTTTCCACATCAGAATTAACTTGTCTGCATTTTTGCTAAATAATATTTTGCACCAAATGTTAGATTAAGGGATCTTCAGAAAAATCTATATTGCCTGTTAATCGGGAACTGAGATCTTATATGGCGAGAAAAACCAAAGAGGAGGCGCTGCGCACGCGGCAGCTCCTGATTGAATCCGCGATCCAGCAGTTCGCCCTGCGGGGGGTGGCCAACACGACCCTGACGGATATCGCTGATGCGGCGGGGGTGACTCGCGGCGCCGTGTACTGGCATTTTGCCAGTAAGACGGCGCTGTTTAATGAGATGTGGCAGCAACAGCCACCGCTCAGGGATTTGATTCAGCAAAGCCTGGCGACAATGAATGAGAAGGAGCCCTTAAATGATTTGCGGCAGCGATTTATTGCCGGGCTACGCTATATTGCTGAGAATCCTCGCCAGCGTGCTCTGATGCAAATTCTTTATCAACGCTGTGAGTTTGCCAGCGATATGTTATCGGAAAGCGAAATTCGCCAACGTATTGGATTTAACTATTCCGTTATTGGTGGGATTCTGCAGCACTGTGTACGTAACAATATATTGCCAGCCGAAACAAATATCGACGTGATATTAATTGTTTTACATAGCGCCTTTTCCGGCTTGATTAAAAACTGGCTGCTCGATCCACAACGTTTCGATCTTTATCAGCAGGCACCTGCGCTGGTGGATAATATTATGGCGGTGGTCTGTGCTGCACGTTTATCGCAGGAGCCTGTACTGCGGGTGGTCAATCAGTAACGTGTTCTGCTGGCGCAGATAATAAAAAAGGCGCTTCCCCATGCCGAAGAGCGCCTTTTATATCAAGCAAGCAACTGACTAGTATCAGTTCATGCCGTATTTTTTCAGTTTTTTACGCAGTGTACCGCGGTTGATGCCCATCATCAGGGCTGCGCGGGTCTGGTTACCACGGGTGTATTGCATCACCATGTCCAACAGGGGCTGTTCAACTTCAGCCAGTACCAGCTCATACAGGTCATTCACATCCTGACCGTTCAGTTGAGCAAAATAGTTCTTCAGTGCCTGTTTAACCGAGTCACGCAGGGGTTTTTGAGTTACCTGATCCTGAGAGTTAACGGTAGAAACGGTCAGTACGTCAGAATTTACGCGTTGTTCGAACATAGTTCTGTCAGCTCTTTATTTCTATTACGCAAAATTTTCGAAGTATGCCTCCAACGCCTCCAGCTGTTCGCTGGCATCCTCAATGGCGTTGAATGTGCGCCGAAACTGGTCATCTGGAGCATGTTCCTGAAGATACCAGGAGACGTGTTTACGCGCGATTCGGTACCCTTTTGCCTGACCGTAAAAGTCATGCAATTCCCGAACGTGCGCACAAAGCAAGCGCTTAACCTCTGCCAGTGGCAGCGGGGGCAGCAGCTCTCCAGTGTCCAGATAATGCTGGATTTCCCGAAAGATCCAGGGTCTTCCCTGAGCTGCACGGCCTATCATCAGGGCATCAGCCCCTGTATAGTCGAGCACAGCTCTGGCTTTAAGCGGGTCAGTAATGTCACCATTCGCGATAATCGGAATGGAAACTTTCTGCTTAACTGCCCGAATACTGTCGTACTCAGCGTCTCCGTTAAACAAGCAGGCGCGGGTGCGTCCGTGAATAGTCAGAGCCTGAATGCCACACTCTTCGGCCAGTTGGGCAATCTCTACGCAGTTACGGTGTTCCGGTTCCCAACCGGTGCGAATCTTGAGTGTCACAGGAACGTCCACCGCGTTGACGACCGCCGTCAGGATTGACTTCACCTGCTCGGGGTACTGCAAGAGGGCTGAACCTGCAAGCTTGCGATTCACCTTTTTCGCCGGGCATCCCATATTGATATCTATAATCTGGGCACCACTTTCCACGTTAATCCGCGCGGCTGCAGCCATCTCTTCCGGTACGCTACCGGCGATTTGCACGGTACGAATACCGGGCTCATCGATATGCACCATCCGTAAACGGGACTTGTCACTCTCCCACACCTGTGGGTTAGAGGACATCATCTCAGAAACGGTTAAACCTGCCCCCATCTCGTAGCACAGCGTCCTGAATGGTCTGTCAGTAATGCCAGCCATGGGCGCTGCGATCAGGCGATTTCTGAGCTGGTGGTGTCCGATGCGCATGAGTTAAGAAATGACCATACTGTGACTGCAAGGCGGCGTATATTACGCATTTTTTGCACGAGATGAAAGGCCAAACTTTGAGCAATCCTCTGTTGCAGATCAATGAATCCGGGACTAGCGTAAAAGCGATGAATAAATACTTATATTAATCATTACTTTAATGGGTGATGGGTAATTTGTGTCCATTTATAAAATCATAAAACTTCTCGATTTTTCTTAGATAAACTCGCTACCTGGCGGCATAAAACGCTGTTTTTGTAGTCAAAAAAGTACGCTGTAGTGCGATCTGCCTCTCATTTCCAGGCATTATTTGGTGGCTACTGGAAACAAAAATGCGGCCCGCGGGCCGCATGGTGCTTAGTTTTTCCGGCCGGTAATCCGGCACCACTCCTCTTTCTCCACCACCGGGTCGAGGGTGAAGAGCGGGGCGTAGGCATCGCAGACGCTTTCCGCCTGGCTTGCCAGAATGCCGGAAAGACCCAGCAGACCGCCTGTAACCGGCAGCACGCTGATTAACGGGGCCAGCTCACGTAACGGGCCGGCCAGGATGTTGGCGACCACCACATCGGCTTTCATGGCTTCTGGCTGATCCTGCGGCAGATACAGTTCAAGGCGCTCTGAGACGCCATTACGCTGGGCGTTATCACGGCTGGCCTGGATGGCCTGCGGGTCGATATCAATTCCGATAGCTTTAGCGGCGCCCAGTTTCAGGGCGGCAATCGCCAGGATGCCGGAACCGCAGCCAAAATCGATAACGGTTTTGCCCTGCAGGTCAAGACCGTCGAGCCACTGCAGACACATGGCGGTAGTCGGATGGGTGCCGGTACCAAAGGCCAGTCCCGGATCAAGCATCACGTTGACCGCGTTCTCATCGGGGACATCGCGCCAACTCGGACAAATCCACAGGCGCTCACCGAAACGCATCGGGTGGAAGTTATCCATCCACTCGCGCTCCCAGTCTTTATCTTCCAGTTGCTCGATCTTATGCGCAAAGCCGGCGCCGAGGAGCGGATGCTGTTCAAGGATGGCAACCGCTTCGTTCATGTCGCTTTCTGCGTCGAACAGGCCGATAACATCGGTATCGCCCCATAAACGGGTTTCACCCGGCAGCGGCTCGAATACCGGCGTGTCGTGAGTGTCCTGGAAAGTGATGGAGACCGCTCCGGCCTCCATCAGCGCATCGCTCAGCGCTTCAGCGTTCGCGCCGGTGGTATTCAGTTTTAGTTGGATCCAAGGCATAGCAAAACTCTTTATTTATCAGTAGTCATAACAGGGGCTGGCGGGACGGGCTGGCCGAAACGGTTCCCGACGACAAAAGCCAACAAACTTAGCAGCAGCGAGGGCACGATAGGATGGAAGCCCAGGTACTGAATATGAAACGTCGCGAGCACGGCATACAGCACGCCGCCCACCAACATCGCGCTGAGCGCCCCGGCAGCGTTTGCCCGCTCCCAGTAGAGGCCCAGCACCAGCGGCCATAAGAACACCGCTTCCAGGCCGCCAAAGGCCAGCAGATTGAGCCAGATAATCATTTCCGGCGGCCGCCAGGCGGCCAGCATCATTAATATACCCAGCACTAAGGTGGCGATCGTTGAGATCCGCTTGAGCTTCTGCTCATTGCGTTTTTTTGTCGGCTGCGCGCTGAGCCACAGATCTTTAATGATCGTAGCCGATGCCTGCAGTAAATGGGCGTTCACGTTCGACATAATCGCCGCCATCGGCGCGGCTAAAAACAGTCCCGCAGCCCACGGCGGCAGCACCTGGACCATCAAGGTGGGGATCACCTGATCGGGAACGGTCAGATCCGGCAGAACGGCACGGCCAAGAGCGCCGGCGAGATGCATGCCGAACATCAGAATCGCCACGACGATCGTGCCAATAACAATCCCGCGGTGCACGGCTTTGCTGTCTTTGTAGGAGATACAGCGCACGGCGGTATGCGGCAGGCCGATAACGCCGAAGCAAACCAGCACCCAGAACGAGGTCATAAAGGTGGGGGTCAGGATATCATCCGCGCCGTGCGGCGATACCAGCTGTGGGTCGATCCGCTGCAGCGTATCTACCGCCTGATGCAGGCCACCGGCGGCATGTACCACGCCGACCAGCAGGACGATCGTGCCGATCAACATCACCATCCCCTGCATCGTATCGTTAAGTACGCTGGCGCGGAAACCACCGAAAGCGGTATACAGCGCGATGGTGATCCCAAAGATCAGCAGCCCGGTTTCGTACTTGATCCCGGCGGCGGTCTCCAGCAGGCGCGCGCCGCCGATAAACTGCACAGCGATGGCGCCGACAAAAGCGACCAGCAGGCTGACGCTGGCAATCCACACCACCGCGCGGTTTTGGTAGCGAGCTTGCAGCATGTCGTTCAGGGTGATCGCATTATAGCGGCGTGCCAGGATCGCGAATTTTTTACCGAGGATCCCAAGAGAAAGCCAGATCGTCGGTACCTGGATCATCGCTAACAGTACCCAACCCAGCCCATATTTATAGGCGGCGCCGGGGCCGCCTATAAATGAGCTGGCGCTAATATAGGTGGCGGTGAGGGTCATGGCTAAGACAAACCCCCCCATCGATCGACTGCCGAGGAAATACTCGCTAAGGAAGTTCCCGGTACTGCGTTTACGCATCGCGTAAATCGACAGTCCGAAGACGACAAACAGGTAAGCGATCAGCACCACGATAATCTCAAGCTGCATCGTTATCCTCCAGAGAGATATCACGGAAGATAAAGCGCACCATCGCCCAGCACAGCAGTATAAACAGCAGCGGCACCAGCAGGCAGGCCATTTCAAACCAATGCGGCAGGCCGGTAAAACCGATACCGACGCCCGGCAGATAGGCCGCCGCCAGCCAGGCGGCAAGATAGAGAAGGGTCAGCCACAGCGCCCAGCGCGCTTCTTTATGGGCCTGAACAAAACGTTTGTCCATTTTTTGTCCCTTGAGGATGAAGAAAGCGGGGATTGTACCGCATGGAAAAGTCGAGGGGAGAGAAAAAGAAAAAAGGCCGGATTAACCGGCCTTTTGCAGCGAATACAGGATTATTTTTCCTGCAGTCCGAGCTTTTTCTCCAGATAGTGGATGTTAGTACCACCATGCTGGAAGTTCTCGTCGCTCATAATGCGCATCTGCAGATCAACGTTGGTTTTGATGCCATCGATGATCAGCTCCTGCAGCGCATTCTTCATGCGGGCAATCGCCACGTCACGGCTTTCGCCGTAGCAGATCAGCTTACCGATCATGGAGTCATAGTACGGCGGTACGGTGTAACCGGCGTAGATATGAGACTCCCAGCGCACACCAAAACCGCCCGGCGCGTGGAAGCGGGTAATTTTACCCGGGCTCGGCAGGAAGGTGTTCGGGTCTTCGGCGTTGATACGGCATTCCACCGCATGGCCTCTGACGACCACTTCATCCTGCTTGATGGACAGCGGCTGGCCGGCTGCAATACGCAGCTGCTCTTTGATCAGGTCAACGCCAGTGATCATTTCGGTAACCGGGTGTTCTACCTGAATACGGGTGTTCATTTCAATGAAGTAGAACTCGCCGTTTTCGAACAGGAACTCGAACGTACCCGCCCCGCGGTAGCCGATATCCACACAGGCTTTCGAGCAACGCTCGCCGATGTAGCGACGCAGTTCCGGGGTGATGCCCGGCGCCGGCGCTTCTTCGACCACTTTCTGGTGACGACGCTGCATGGAGCAGTCACGCTCTGCCAGATAGATAGCGTTACCCTGACCGTCCGCCAGTACCTGGATCTCGATGTGGCGAGGATTTTCCAGGTATTTCTCCATGTAGACCATGTCGTTATTGAAAGCCGCTTTCGCTTCCGCTTTGGTCATGGAGATAGACTGCGCCAGTTCAGCGTCGCTACGCACAACGCGCATACCGCGACCGCCGCCGCCGCCGGAGGCTTTGATGATCACCGGATAACCAATGCGTTTGGCATGGGCGCGGTTAGCGTCCATATCGTCGGTCAGCGGGCCGTCAGAACCAGGAACGGTCGGGACGCCGGCTTTTTTCATCGCAGTGATCGCGGACACCTTGTCGCCCATCAGGCGGATAGTGTCGGCTTTCGGACCGATGAAGATAAAGCCGGAGCGCTCAACCTGCTCGGCAAAGTTGGCGTTCTCGGAAAGGAAACCATAACCCGGGTGAATCGCTATCGCGCCGGTGATTTCCGCCGCGCTGATGATAGCCGGGATGTTGAGATAGCTTTTTACGGACGGAGCCGGGCCAATACAGACCGTCTCGTCCGCTAACAATACGTGTTTTAGATCGCGATCCGCGGTGGAGTGCACAGCGACGGTCTTGATGCCCAGTTCTTTACAGGCACGTAGGATGCGCAATGCGATCTCGCCACGGTTAGCGATGACAATTTTATCCAGCATGTTCGCCTCGTTACTCGATAACTACCAGCGGCTCGTCGAATTCTACCGGTTGGCCGCTTTCGATCAGAATGGCTTTCACCACGCCGGCTTTGTCGGCTTCGATCTGGTTCATCATTTTCATCGCTTCGACGATGCACAGGGTGTCGCCCACGTTAACTTTCTGGCCAACTTCCACAAACGCTTTCGCGTCCGGGCTTGGCGTACGATAGAAAGTACCAACCATCGGGGAACGTACGATGTGACCACTGATTTCCGCTTTTGCCGGCGCTTCAGCTGCAGCAGCTGGTGCGGCAGCCGCGGCGGCAGGCGCCTGAGGCTGCATCATCGGCGCAGCATAAGCCTGCTGCATAACCGGATAGCTTGCGACCGGTGCAGAGCGGCTGATGCGAACAGACTCTTCGCCTTCAGAAATTTCCAGTTCGGAGATACCTGATTCTTCAACCAGCTCGATCAGTTTTTTAATCTTACGAATATCCATGAGTGGGTTCCGTACTCTTTGTTTAGTGTGATTGTGACAGGCGTTTTACCGCCGTCTGTAAAGCGTATGAATAGCCGTCCGCCCCCAGACCGCAAATGACGCCAGCGGCGACATCTGACAGGTATGAGTGCTGGCGGAAGGGTTCGCGTGCATGCACGTTGCTCAAGTGAATCTCGATAAACGGGATGTTCACGGCAAGCAAAGCGTCACGGATTGCTACGCTGGTATGCGCGAACGCGGCCGGATTAATCAGGATATAGTCCACGTTGTCTTTAGCCTGATGAATTCGGTCGATTAACGCATACTCCGCGTTGGACTGCAGGTGATCCAGGCTCACATTCAGTGCCGCCGCCTCAGATGTCAAACGGTTAACAATTTCAGCCAGCGAGAGGGTGCCATACTTATCAGGCTCGCGGGTACCGAGCATGTTAATGTTTGGACCATTCAAAAGCAAAATGTGAAACTTGTCAGCCATCGTGTGGCGATCTCCTGCCATCTTCGGGTAAAAAACAACATATACCTTCAATGCGCCCTTGTCACCTTTTCAGGGTCAGAAAACCCCGTCAGGAAAACCAAAGTCGCACATTATAACGATTTCGTAGCAATTGGCAGCTAAATACTGGTCTTATCAGGGAAGATTATCAACCGCTATCGTAAAAAGAGTCGCGGTTGATAAAAGATCTGCGGGAAACTGCACATTACCGGATTCAGCGCCACCACTGGCGGAACTTCTTATAACGCCATGCCAAAAGCACCACCGCCAGCAGGGCATAAATGATGGGCTGCGGCGAGACGATCTTCACTGACCACAGGTAGTGAATAGGCGCGAGGATCGCCACCAGATAGACGAAGTTGTGCAAAAGTTGCCAACGACGGCCCAGTTTTCGCTGCATTGCCTGCGTCGAGGTCACCGCCAGCGCCAGCAGGATCACCCAGCAGACCATGCCTAGCGTCAGATAGGGGCGATTGATAATCTCCGAGCCCAGCAGCGTCAGATTGTTAATACCCAGCTCCAGCAAGGTATAGCTGGTCAGGTGCAGCGTCGCCCAGGCAAAACACCATAGACCTAACAGGCGGCGAATGCGAATCAATAATGGCTGTTTCGCGTAGCGCGCCAGCGGGGATACCAGCAGCGTTGCCAGCAGGAACTTAAGCGCCATCCTGCCGGTAAAGTGCTGGATATCCTTGGCCGGGTCGGCGCTAAAGTAGCCCTGATGTCCGGCCCAGAACAACCAGACCAGCGGCAAAAACCCCGCCAGGTGGAGTAAGACTTTCAACCAGGCGATCTGTTTGACGGTGAAACGCACTAGAAGTTCTCCCGCAAGTTCATACCACGATACAGTGAGGCCACTTCGTCGGCATAGCCGTTAAATAACAATGTCGGCTGACGCTTCACGTCGAGCACTCCGCCTGAGCCGATGAACCGCTCGCTGGCCTGCGACCAGCGGGGATGATCGACATGGGGATTAACGTTGGCAAAGAAGCCGTATTCGTCCGGCGCCGCCAGATTCCAGGTGGTCGGCGGCTGCTCGCGCGTTAGCTCAATGCTGACGATGGATTTAATGCCTTTAAAACCGTACTTCCACGGCACGGTCAGGCGGACCGGCGCGCCGTTTTGCGGCGGCAGCGCTTTGCCATACACCCCGACAGTGAGCAGCGTCAGCGGGTGCATGGCTTCGTCAAGCCGCAACCCTTCCACGTAAGGGTAAGCGAGCCCTCCGCCGATAAAACGATCTTTCTGCCCGGGCATTTGATCCGGGGCATACAGGGTTTTGAAGGCGACATAACGCGCGTTGCTGGTGGGCTCCACCAGCGCCAACAATTTATGCAGCGGGAAGCCGACCCAGGGAACCACCATCGACCAGGCTTCCACGCAGCGCATACGATAAATACGCTCCTCCAGCGGGAAGCGTTTGGTCAGATCGTCATGATCGAGAGTCAGCGGCTTCGCCACTTCACCGCCAATGGTCAGCGTCCAGGGATCGGTGCGCAGACTACCCGCGTTCGCCGCCGGATCGGCTTTATCGAGGCCGAATTCATAAAAGTTATTGTAACCGGCGACCTTATCTTCCGGGGTGAGCGTCAGATTGGCCTGCCACTCGGCGGGTTTAGCAAAGTCCAGGGCCTTGCCTGCCGGGGCGGGCGGGCGATCATTGCCTTTAAACCAGTCCAGCAGATCGGCCTGCGCTGTAGCGGGAAGCGAAAGCGCCGTCGCGCTGATGCCCAGCATTTTCAGTACCTGGCGCCGCTTGAGCATAAAAACGGATTCGGCCGTGACGTCGGCTTCCGTCAGTTTTTTTCTTTTCATGGTGTCCTCCGTCATGCGTTTCCCTAAGCATGACGGAGACGACGATTTATCGCGAATATGTCACGAAAAATTGCAGATTAGGATCTTCTGTTGTCGTCTGGGCTGGCGCGCGCTATTCCAGGAATCATCGGAAAGTGGCACAAGACGTTTCCTTTACCGCGCTTGACCCGGCATCTTTATCAGGGCAAAGAGGGTGGAAAGCGAGTCTGCAGGTAAAAGCCGTAATAATTTGCGCCGCTGGCGCCGGTTTGTCATCCTGCGTCTAAAATTAAAGCGCTTCTGGCGCAGGCCGCAGGTGGGCAATGATTGGCAAATTTTTTCTGCCGACTATACTCGCTATCGGCATACTTTCGCCGATAATACGCATTCCATTGCCAGACTCGCCATCTTTGATAGTATGCGTCGCGCTTTAAAAGGTTAATGCTAGCGGCAAGGCGCGCGCCGGCACGGGAGCCTGATGGTTCATCGGGCAGTCATTCACTCGCGGAGTTAACACAGGGATGCGATTAACGACGAAGTTCTCAGCCTTTATCACGCTGCTAACTAGCCTGACCATCTTTGTCACGCTGATTGGCGCTTCGCTGAGTTTTTATAATGGCATTGAGAACAAGGTCGAAAACCGGGTTCAGGCGGTGGCGACCATGCTGGACAACCGGCTCATCACCACCTCTTTTGATAAGCTTGAGCCGCAGCTGGATGAGCTGATGACGCCGATCGAGATCGTGCATATCGATTTCATGCTTAACGGCAAACCACTCTACAGCCACTCCCGAACCGACAGTTATCGCCCGTTGGGCAGCCATGAGCAATTCCGTGAGATCACGGTCCCGTCACTGAAACACCCTGGTATCACTCTGCATCTGGTCTACATCGACCCGATGGTGAACTATTTCCGCTCGCTGTCGATCACGGCCCCGCTGTCGATCTCCATCGGCTTCATGGTGGTGATTATTTTCTTCGCCGTCCGCTGGATCCGCCGCCAGCTGGCTGGTCAGGAGCTGCTTGAGCTTCGTTCCACGCGTATCCTGAGCGGCGAGCGCGGGCCCCAGGTGCGCGGGTCGGTCTATGAATGGCCGGCCAGCACCAGCAGCGCGCTGGATATGCTGCTGTCGGAGCTGCAGTTTGCCAGCGATCAGCGCAGCCGTATGGATACGCTGATTCGCTCCTATGCGGCACAGGATTCTAAAACGGGTCTGAATAATCGCCTGTTCTTTGATAATCAGCTGGCCACGCTGCTGGAAGACCAGGAGAAAGTGGGCGCCTACGGCATCGTCATGATGATCCGTCTGCCGGAGTTCGATCTGCTGCGGGACAACTGGGGACGAGCGGCGGCTGAAGAGCATTACTTCACGCTTATCAACCTGCTCTCTACCTTTATTATGCGTTATCCCGGCGCGCTACTGGCGCGTTATCACCGTAGTGACTTCGCCGTACTGCTGCCGCACCGCACGTTAAAAGAGGCGGATAGTATCGCCGGGCTGTTGCTGAAGGCCATGGACGCGCTGCCGCCAACGCGCATTCTCGATCGTGACGATATGATGCACATCGGGATCTGTGCTTTCCGCAGCGGGCAATCGACAGCGCAGGTGATGGAACATGCGGAAGCGGCAACGCGCAACGCGGTGCTGCAGGGCAGCAACAGTTGGTCGGTTTATGATGACACCCTTCCGGAGAAAGGCCGCGGCAACGTGCGCTGGCGGACGCTGATCGAACAGATGCTGAGCCGCGGGGGACCGCGGTTGTACCAAAAACCTGCCGTTACCCGAGATGGGCGGGTGCATCACCGTGAACTGATGTCCCGGATGTACGACGGTAAAGAAGAGGTGATTGCGGCCGAGTATATGCCGATGGTGCTGCAGTTTGGTCTGGCGGAGGAGTATGACCGCCTGCAGGTAACGCGCCTGCTGCCATTTTTAGGCTTCTGGCCTGAAGAAAACCTGGCGTTACAACTGTCGGTGGAGTCGCTGATCCGTCCTCGTTTCCAGCGCTGGCTGCGCGATGCCCTGATGCAGTGTGAAAAATCGCAGCGTCAGCGGATTATTTTTGAACTTGCAGAGGCAGATGTTTGTCAATATATCGGCCGTCTACAGCCGGTTATGCGGTTAGTTAACGCCCTGGGTGTTCGGGTGGCGGTCGTTCAGGCGGGGTTAACCCTGGTGGGAACCAGCTGGATCAAGCAGTTGGATGCGGAGTTGATCAAACTGCATCCTGGGCTGGCGCGCAACATTGAAAAGCGCAGCGAGAACCAGCTACTGGTGCAAAGTCTGGTGGAAGCCTGCAAAGGCATGCCTATGCAAGTTTTTGCGACTGGCGTACGTAGCCGCAGCGAGTGGTTGGTGCTGTCTCAATGCGGTGTCACAGGCGGTCAGGGGGAATTTTTTGCGGCCTCACAGCTACTTGACACAAATGTGAAAAAATATTCGCAAAGATACTCGGTTTGATCTGCCGTTTAGCGTGATTTCACGTAGAATAACGCGCGCCATCGTGAAGGGGGTGTGCTTGTCTACCCGCCGGATCATCGCAATGTAAATGCCAGTGACCCTCCTTTGACAGGTTACAAATTCAGGCGTGGAGCGCTGCTGAAGATTTCAGCAATGAACGGAGTCGGAAAAATTTGTAACAAAGGAAATGAACTGCACTAATTTTCACCGCAGCAGGTGATTTTTGCGCCTTGTCGCTGCTGCGTGTGGTTGGTAAAGTAAGCGGATTTTGTTTTCCGCCCCAGCTTTCAGGATTATCCCTTAGTATGTTAAAAAAATTTCGTGGCATGTTTTCCAATGACCTGTCCATTGACCTGGGTACCGCGAATACCCTTATTTACGTAAAAGGACAAGGCATCGTATTGAATGAGCCTTCCGTGGTGGCCATTCGTCAGGATCGTGCCGGATCGCCGAAAAGCGTCGCCGCCGTAGGTCATGAAGCGAAGCAGATGCTCGGCCGTACCCCGGGTAATATTGCGGCGATTCGCCCGATGAAGGACGGCGTCATCGCTGACTTCTTCGTGACGGAAAAGATGCTGCAGCACTTTATCAAACAAGTGCACAGCAACAGCTTTATGCGCCCGAGCCCGCGCGTGCTGGTGTGCGTACCGGTTGGTGCCACTCAGGTTGAGCGTCGTGCGATCCGTGAATCCGCGCAGGGCGCTGGCGCTCGTGAAGTCTTCCTGATCGAAGAGCCGATGGCGGCAGCGATCGGCGCAGGCTTACCGGTTTCTGAAGCGACCGGTTCTATGGTTGTCGATATCGGCGGCGGTACTACTGAAGTCGCGGTTATCTCCCTGAACGGCGTGGTTTACTCTTCTTCCGTGCGTATCGGCGGCGACCGTTTCGACGAAGCCGTGATTAATTATGTGCGTCGTAACTACGGTTCCCTGATCGGTGAAGCGACCGCTGAGCGTATCAAACACGAAATCGGTTCGGCTTATCCGGGCGATGAAGTGCGTGAAATCGAAGTTCGCGGCCGTAACCTGGCGGAAGGCGTTCCACGCGGCTTCACCCTGAACTCAAACGAAATTCTTGAAGCGCTGCAGGAGCCACTGACCGGCATCGTGAGTGCGGTCATGGTTGCCCTTGAGCAGTGCCCGCCGGAACTGGCTTCTGATATCTCCGAACGCGGGATGGTTCTCACCGGCGGTGGTGCGCTGCTGCGTAACCTGGACCGTCTGTTAATGGAAGAAACCGGTATTCCAGTCGTGGTTGCTGAAGATCCGCTGACCTGCGTAGCGCGTGGCGGCGGCAAGGCGCTGGAAATGATCGACATGCACGGCGGCGACCTGTTTAGCGAAGAGTAGTCAGCCTGAAGGTCTGGGGTGGCTTAACGGCTGCCCCTGTCTTTACTGACACGAGAATACGCATAGCCTATGAAGCCAATTTTTAGCCGTGGCCCCTCGCTACAGATTCGCCTTATTCTGGCGGTGCTGGTGGCGCTTGGCGTAATTATCGCCGACAGCCGCCTGGGTACGTTCAGTCAAATCAGAACGTACATGGATACAGCCGTCAGCCCTTTCTACTTTGTCTCTAATGGTCCCCGGGAACTGCTCGACAGCGTATCGCAAACGCTGGCGACCCGCGATCAGCTCGAACTGGAAAATCGCGCGCTGCGTCAGGAGCTGTTGCTGAAAAACAGCGATCTGCTGATGCTGGGCCAGTACAAGCAGGAGAACGCGCGTCTGCGGGAACTGCTTGGCTCGCCGCTGCGCCAGGACGAACAAAAAATGGTGACGCAGGTCATCTCAACGGTTAACGATCCCTACAGCGATCAGGTCGTTATCGATAAGGGCAGCGTGAACGGCGTTTACGAAGGCCAGCCGGTTATCAGCGATAAAGGCGTGGTGGGGCAGGTGGTAGCGGTGGCGAAAATGACCAGCCGGGTGCTGCTGATCTGTGATGCCACCCATGCGCTGCCGATCCAGGTCCTGCGTAACGACATTCGCGTGATTGCCGCCGGTAACGGCTGTACCGACGATCTCCAGCTTGAACATCTGCCGGCGAATACCGATATTCGCGTCGGTGATGTGCTGGTGACCTCTGGTCTCGGCGGCCGCTTCCCGGAAGGGTATCCGGTTGGCGTGGTCTCCTCAGTGAAGCTGGACACTCAGCGTGCCTACACCGTGATTCAGGCACGTCCGACGGCCGGTCTGCAACGCTTGCGTTATCTGTTGTTGCTGTGGGGCGCCGATCGCAATGGCGCCAACCCGATGACCCCGGAAGAGGTCCATCGTGTGGCTAACGAACGCCTGATGCAGATGATGCCGCAGGTGCTGCCTGCGCCGGATGCGATGGGGCCGCAGATGCCAGCGCCAGCCACCGGGCTGACGCCATCGCAGCCGTCTCTGCCTGCAGGGGGGCAATAGTGGCAAGTTACCGTAGCCAGGGACGCTGGGTTATCTGGCTCTCGTTTCTTATCGCGCTATTGCTGCAAATTATGCCCTGGCCGGCGGACATCAGCGTTTTCCGGCCCAACTGGGTATTATTGATCCTGCTGTACTGGATCCTCGCCCTGCCGCATCGGGTGAACGTAGGGACGGGCTTCGTGATGGGGGCTATTCTTGATCTCATTAGCGGCTCGACGCTGGGCGTTCGCGCGCTGTCCTTAAGCATCATCGCCTATCTGGTCGCGCTGAAGTATCAGCTGTTCCGTAACCTGGCGCTGTGGCAACAGGCGCTGGTGGTGATGCTGTTATCCCTGGCCGTGGATATCATTGTTTTCTGGGCAGAGTTTTTAGTGATCAACGTCTCTTTCCGTCCAGAAGTATTCTGGAGTAGTGTAGTAAATGGTGTCCTCTGGCCATGGCTCTTCCTGCTGATGCGCAAAGTGCGTCAGCAATTTGCAGTGCAATAAGGTTGATATGACAACTCTGTATCTTGCTTCTGGTTCCCCGCGTCGGCAGGAACTGCTGACTCAGCTTGGTCTCACTTTCGAACGTCTGGTTCCTGGTATCGAGGAACAGCGCCAGCCGCAGGAGAGCGCCGAGCATTATGTTGTCCGCCTGGCGCGCGAAAAAGCGCAGGCCGGAGTGGCGATGGCATCGCGCGATTTACCGGTGCTGGGAGCGGATACGATTGTC
This sequence comes from Klebsiella sp. G-Nf4, assembly GCF_002810615.1. Classification (NCBI taxonomy): domain Bacteria; kingdom Pseudomonadati; phylum Pseudomonadota; class Gammaproteobacteria; order Enterobacterales; family Enterobacteriaceae; genus Klebsiella; species Klebsiella sp. G-Nf4. The sequence goes on from NZ_PION01000019.1 coordinate 20,877, forward strand.
ATTCTTAACGGCGAAGTGCTGGAAAAACCGCGCGACGCTGAACACGCTGCCGCGATGCTGCGTCTGCTTTCCGGCCAAACGCATCAGGTAATGACGGCGGTGGCGCTGGCAGACACGCAGCAGACGCTGGACTGCCTGGTGGTCACTGAAGTGACTTTCCGGCTGCTCAGCGAGCAGGATATCGCCGATTATGTGGCCAGCGGCGAGCCTTTAGATAAAGCAGGTGCATACGGTATTCAAGGGTTGGGTGGTTGCTTCGTCAGGAAGATTAATGGCAGCTATCACGCCGTAGTCGGCTTACCGCTGGTGGAAACGTATGAGTTGCTCAGTAACTTTAACTCACTGCGTAAAGAAAAGGGATAAAGATGACGGCTGAATTATTAGTTAACGTAACGCCATCCGAAACGCGCGTCGCGTATATCGATGGCGGTATTCTGCAGGAAATCCATATTGAGCGTGAAGCGCGACGCGGAATAGTAGGCAATATCTACAAAGGTCGTGTTAGCCGAGTGCTGCCGGGAATGCAGGCGGCTTTTGTAGATATTGGTCTCGATAAGGCGGCGTTCCTCCACGCCTCCGATATCATGCCGCATACCGAATGTGTCGCCGGTGAGGAGCAAAAGCAGTTTACCGTACGCGATATTTCGGAGCTGGTGCGCCAGGGCCAGGACCTGATGGTCCAGGTGGTCAAAGATCCGCTGGGCACCAAAGGCGCGCGTCTGACCACGGATATCACCCTGCCTTCCCGTTATCTGGTGTTTATGCCAGGCGCCTCCCATGTGGGAGTATCCCAACGCATTGAAAGCGAAGCCGAGCGTGAGCGGTTGAAAAAGGTTGTCGCAGACTACTGCGACGAGCAGGGCGGATTTATCATTCGCACCGCTGCGGAAGGGGTTCACGAGCAGGAAATGGCCGCCGATGCCGCCTATCTGAAGCGCGTCTGGACTAAGGTGATGGAGCGCAAAAAGCGCAACCAGACCCGTTATCAGCTGTACGGTGAGCTGGCCCTGGCTCAGCGCGTGCTGCGTGATTTTGCCGATGCGCATCTCGACCGTATTCGCGTCGACTCTCGCCTGACCTACGAGGCGTTGCTTGAGTTCACCGCTGAATATATCCCGGAAATGACCAGCAAGCTGGAACACTACAGCGGCCGCCAGCCAATTTTCGATCTCTTTGACGTGGAGAACGAAATTCAGCGCGCGCTGGAGCGTAAGGTTGAGCTGAAGTCCGGGGGCTACCTGATCATCGATCAGACCGAGGCGATGACTACCATTGATATCAATACCGGGGCGTTTGTCGGGCACCGGAATCTTGACGATACTATCTTCAATACCAATATCGAAGCTACCCAGGCGATAGCCCGCCAGCTACGTTTGCGTAACCTCGGCGGCATTATCATCATTGATTTCATTGACATGAACAATGAAGACCATCGTCGACGGGTACTGCACTCCTTAGAGCAGGCGCTGAGTAAAGATCGGGTGAAAACCAGCATCAATGGCTTCTCGCAGCTGGGACTGGTGGAGATGACCCGCAAGCGCACGCGTGAAAGCGTGGAGCATGTGCTGTGCAACGAGTGCCCGACCTGCCACGGACGCGGAACGGTAAAGTCGGTTGAAACGGTATGCTATGAGATTATGCGTGAGATCGTCCGCGTACATCATGCTTATGATTCCGATCGCTTCCTGGTCTATGCTTCCCCTGCGGTGGCGGAAACCCTGAAAGGGGAAGAGTCGCACGCGCTGGCGGAAGTGGAAATCTTTGTCGGTAAGCAGGTCAAGGTACAAATTGAGCCGCTCTATAATCAAGAGCAGTTCGATGTGGTTATGATGTAAGACACCGCGTCATTGTGCGGCTGACAAGGAGAGAGGCGTGAGGCGACTGCCCGGGATTTTATTGCTCACCGTGGCAACATTGATTGTTATCGTCGCGCTGCTGGTGAGTGGCTTGCGTCTCGTGTTGCCGCAGCTCGACGCCTGGCGTCCGCAGCTGCTGGAGAAGATCTCCGCGCTTACCGGCACGCCGGTGGATGCCTCGCAGATCACGGCCAGCTGGCAAAATTTTGGTCCGACGTTAGATGTTCGTGATATTCAGGTCGGTCTGAAAGACGGCGGCAAAATGGCGGTGAAGCGCGTGACCCTGGCGCTGGACGTCTGGCAGAGTTTGCTGCATATGCGCTGGCAGTTCCGCGATCTTACCTTCTGGCAGCTGCAGGTTCATACCAACACCCCTATTCAGACCAATGACGGCGGCGAAAGCCTGAAAACCGACCGCATCAGCGATCTCTTTTTACGTCAGTTCGACCACTTTACCCTGCGCGACAGCCATCTGAGCTTCCTGACCATTTCCGGTCAGCGGGCGGAGCTGGCAGTCCCGCAGCTGACCTGGCTTAACGGCAGGAACCGTCACCGCGCCGAGGGGCAGCTTAGCCTCTCCAGTCTCACCGGCCAGCATGGCGTGATGCAGGTGCGGATGGATCTCCGCGATGAGGATGGCCTGCTGAATAAAGGGCGAGTCTGGCTACAGGCTGACGATATTGACGTCAAACCGTGGCTCGGCCGCTGGATGCAGGACAATATCGCTCTGAAGAGCGCCCGCTTCAGCCTTGAAGGTTGGATGACCATTGAAAAAGGCGATGTGGCCAGCGGTGACGTATGGCTGAAAAAAGGGGGCGCCAGCTGGCAGGGGGATGACGAGGTGCATCACCTGTCAGTGGATAACCTGACGGCGCATCTCTCCCATGACAAGCAGAGCTGGGGCTTCTACATTCCCGATACGCGGATCGCTATCGACGATAAACCCTGGCCAAGCGGCGCGCTGGCGATGGCCTGGATCCCGGCGCAGGACGTCGGTGGCGACGACCATCAGCGTAGCGATGAATTACGCATTCGTGCCAGCAACTTAACCCTCAGCGGCCTCAGCGGATTACAGCCTTTCGCCGATAAGCTGGCGCCTTCCCTGGGCGAGCTCTGGCGCACCACGCAGCCCAGCGGCAAAATCAACCTGCTGGCGCTCGATATTCCCCTGCAGGCGACGGAGAAAACGCGCTTTCAGGCGCAGTGGAGCGATCTGGCATGGAAGCAGTGGAAACTCCTGCCGGGAGCGGAACACTTTTCCGGCAGTCTGAATGGCAGCGTTGAGCACGGGGAACTGCGCGCCCGCATGACGCAGGCGCTGATGCCTTATACCGGTGTTTTCCGCGCCCCGCTGGAGATCGCCGCTGGCGAAGCCACCCTCAGCTGGGTGAAAAACGACAAAGGGTTTATGCTTGATGGCCGCGATATTGACGTGCAGGCGACGGGTGTCCGCGCCCGCGGCGGCTTCCGCTATCTGCAACCGCAGGGAGATGATCCCTGGCTGGGCATTCTGGCGGGCATCAGCACCAATGACGGCGGCCAGGCATGGCGCTACTTCCCGGAAAACCTGATGGGCAAGGCGCTGGTGGACTATCTCAGCGGCGCGATTAAAGCCGGACAGGCTCGCGATGCGACGCTGGTGTATGGCGGCAATCCGCATCTTTTCCCTTACCCGCACAATGAAGGGCAGTTCCAGGTTTATGTCCCGCTGAAGAATGCCACTTTTGCCTTCCAGCCGGACTGGCCGGCGCTGACCGGGCTGAACATCGATCTCAACTTTATTAATAACGGGCTGTGGATGCGGGCGGATAAAGCGATGCTCGGCAATGTCACCGCCAGCAATCTCGATGCCGCGATCCCGGACTATGCCGCTGAAAAGCTGCTGATTGATGCCGATATCAAAGGTCCGGGCAAAGAAGTGGGACCTTATTTCAACACCACGCCGCTGAAAGAGACCCTGGGAGCGGCGCTGGATTCCCTGCAGCTGGACGGGGATGTGAGCGCTCGCTTACATCTTAACATCCCTTTAGATGGCGAAATGACCACCGCGAAAGGCGATGTGCGTCTGCAGAATAACAGTCTGTTTATCAAGCCGTTAGACACCACTCTGCAAAACCTGAGCGGGAATTTCAGCTTCGTGAATGGCGATCTCAATAGCGAAACGTTGAGCGCGACCTGGTTTCATCAGCCGCTGAATCTCAATTTTTCCACCCGGGAGGGCGAAAAAGCGTTTCTGGTGGACGTCGGGATGAACGCCAACTGGCAGCCATCGCATACCGGGTTGCTGCCAAAAGCCGTCAACGAGTCGCTGAGCGGCAGCGTGCCGTGGGAGGGCAAGGTCGCTATCGAACTGCCGTACCATGGTAACGCCAGCTATAAGGTTGATATCAACGGCGACCTCAAGAATGTGAGCAGTCACTTACCTTCGCCGGTCAATAAGCCCGCTGGAGAGCCGATGCCGGTCAAAATTAACGTCGCCGGCGGTTTGAGCAGCTTCGACCTGACCGGCTCCGTCGGCGCGAAGAATCATATCAACAGCCGCTGGTTGCTGAACCATAAGCTGACGTTGGATCGGGCAATCCTTACTTCGGACAGCAAGGGGCTCTCTCCGCTGCCTGACCAGCCTGGGGTTGAACTCAATTTGCCACCGATGGATGGCGCTCAATGGCTGGCGCTCTTTCAAAACGGGGCGGCGAATGAAGTCAGCAGCACCATACTCTTTCCCCAGCGCATTGTGCTGCGTACGCCGTCGCTGGCGCTTGCCGGTCAACAGTGGAACAACGTCAGTCTGATGTCGCAGCCGGTCGCCGGCGGCTCGCAGGTCGAGGCGCAGGGGCGTGAAATCAACGCTACCCTGACGATGCGCGACAATGCGCCCTGGCTGGCGAATGTGCGTTATCTCTATTTCAACCCGACCAGCGCCAATGGCCAGACCGGTGAGAAGAACGCTGCCCCGCAGGCAGAGACGCGGCTGGATTTCCACGGCTGGCCCGATCTGCAGCTGCGCTGTGCGGAATGCTGGCTGTGGGGGCAAAAATATGGCCGTATCGACGGCGATGTGGCGATTAAGGGCGATACCTTAACGCTCTCCAATGGTCTGGTGGATACCGGGTTTGGCCGACTGACGACCGATGGCGTCTGGGTCAGCGCGCCGACCGGTGTACGTACGTCGCTGAAAGGCAAACTGCATGGCAATAAGACGGATGAGTTTGCCAGTTTCTTCGGCGTTTCCACGCCGGTGAAGGATTCGCCGTTTGACATCGACTATGATCTCCACTGGCGCGCGCCGCCCTGGTCACCCGATGTCGCATCGCTCAATGGGATCATTAAAAGCCACCTCGGCAAAGGACAGTTTACCGACCTGAGTACCGGACACGCTGGCCAGCTGCTGCGTTTGCTGAGCGTCGACGCCCTGCTGCGTAAGCTGCGTTTCGACTTTAGCGATACCTTTAGCGAGGGCTTTTACTTTGACTCGATTAACAGTACGGCGTGGATCAAGGATGGCGTGCTGCATACCGACGATACGCTGGTGGATGGCCTGGAAGCGGATATTGCCATGAAAGGTTCGGTCGATTTGGTGCGTCGCCAGCTGGATCTGCAGGCGGTGGTGGCGCCGGAGATCTCTGCGACCGTCGGCGTGGCGGCGGCTTTTGCCGTCAACCCTATCGTCGGCGCGGCGGTGTTTGCCGCCAGCAAGGTGCTGGGCCCGCTGTGGAACAAAGTCTCGATTCTGCGCTATCGCATTACCGGCCCAATTGACCAGCCGCAGATCAATGAAGTGCTGCGCCAGGCGCGCAGCAACAAAAAGCAATGATTTGACGATTGCCGGGAATTGCCGCAATCTCAATAGATCGCCTTCTGTATTTCCGCCTGTCAGGCGGCAACAAACGAGTAGCATAACGATGAGTCTGAACCTGGTAAGTGAACAATTACTGTCGGCAAATGGCCTGAATCATCAGGATCTGTTTGCCATTCTTGGTCAACTGACCGAGCGCCGCCTCGATTACGGCGATCTCTATTTTCAGTCGAGCTATCACGAATCCTGGGTTCTGGAAGACAGCATCATTAAAGATGGGTCGTACAACATTGACCAGGGCGTAGGCGTGCGCGCCGTCAGCGGCGAAAAAACGGGCTTTGCCTACGCGGACCAGATTAGCAAGCTGGCGCTGGAGCAGAGCGCCCAGGCGGCGCGGACGATTGTGCGTGATACCGGTAATGGCAAAGTGCAGACCCTGGGAGCCGTTGAGTACAGCCCTTTGTACACCAGCATCGACCCGCTGCAGAGCATGAGTCGGGAAGAGAAGCTGGATATTCTGCGCCGGGTGGACAAAGTCGCCCGGGCGGCGGACAAGCGCGTGCAGGAAGTTTCGGCCAGCCTGAGCGGCGTTTATGAACTGATTCTGGTGGCAGCTACCGACGGCACCCTCGCCGCGGACGTTCGCCCGCTGGTGCGCCTTTCGGTCAGCGTGCTGGTGGAAGAGGATGGCAAGCGTGAGCGCGGCAGCAGCGGCGGCGGTGGACGCTTTGGCTATGACTATTTCCTCGCCTCCCAGGAGGGCGACGTGCGGGCTGATGCCTGGGCGAAAGAAGCCGTGCGCATGGCGCTGGTGAACCTTTCGGCAGTCGCCGCCCCGGCGGGGATGCTGCCGGTGGTGCTCGGCGCCGGCTGGCCTGGCGTCCTGCTGCACGAAGCGGTCGGCCATGGGCTGGAAGGTGATTTCAACCGTCGCGGCACCTCGGTCTTTAGCGGCCATATGGGGGAATTAGTTGCCTCTGAGCTGTGCACCGTGGTGGATGACGGCACTATCGTCGATCGTCGTGGGTCGGTCGCCATCGATGACGAAGGCACGCCGGGGCAATATAACGTGCTGATCGAAAACGGCATCCTGAAAGGCTATATGCAGGATAAGCTCAATGCGCGTCTGATGGGCGTCGCGCCGACCGGTAACGGCCGTCGCGAGTCGTATGCCCATCTGCCGATGCCGCGTATGACCAACACCTATATGCTGGCGGGCCAGTCGACGCCGCAGGAGATTATCGAGTCGGTCGACTACGGTATCTTCGCGCCTAACTTTGGCGGCGGGCAGGTGGATATCACCTCCGGTAAGTTTGTCTTCTCTACCTCCGAGGCCTATCTGATCGAAAAAGGCAAGGTCACGAAGGCGGTGAAAGGGGCCACGCTGATCGGCTCCGGGATTGAAACCATGCAGCAGATTTCGATGGTAGGGAATGACCTGCGGCTGGATAACGGCGTTGGCGTTTGCGGCAAAGAAGGCCAGAGCGTGCCGGTGGGCGTCGGCCAGCCGACCCTGAAGGTCGATAATCTTACCGTCGGCGGTACTGCCTGATCCTGACCTGGTTCCCGGCGCCGCCGGGAACCGCTTCACCGGGCGATCCCGCGCCCGTGCATGCCCTGATAGATCTTCGCCACGTCGACAAAATATTCCGTCAGATAGTTGATACAGACCTGCACTTTCAGCGGCAGTTTATCCTTTTCCGTATACAGCGCGTAGACCGGCCGCGGATCGGACTGGTAGCTGGGCAGCAGGATCTCAAGCTCGCCGCGGTTGATCTCTTCGATCGCCCACATCAATGGTACATAAGCGATACCCACCCCGGCTGTCAGCCAGCGTATCAGCGTCATGGGATCGTTGGTCACAAAGCGCCCCTGCGGGATCAGGCGGGTTGAGATCCCTTCCGGGGCGATAATTTCAAATTCGTTATCCGGACGTACGCTATATTCCAGCCATGAATGGCTGGCGAAATCGGCCGGTTTCTCCGGATTGCCTGCCTGCGCCAGATAGCTTTTGGCGGCGCATAATACCATCGGCATTGAGCCCAGGCGGCGGGAAAAAAGGCTGGAATCCTGCAGGGCGCCCACACGGATCACCACGTCAAGGCCGTCGGCGATCAGGTCCGGGGCCGGTATGCCGGTGACCAGATTGACGGAGAGTCCGGGGTATTCTTTCAGCATTTCCGCCGTTATGCGCGCCAGAACATTTTGTGCCATAGTTGAAGAGCAACCAATGCGCAGCGTCCCGATGGGGGTGTTATTAAATGCGTATAATTGCTCATGGACATCCTGCGCTTCAAACAGCATCCTACGGCAGCCCTGGTAATAGATTTTACCTGCTTCAGTTAAACCAAGGCTGCGTGTGCTGCGGTTGAGCAGCTTTACCTGCAGCTCATCTTCCAGTTTGGCGACGGTCTGACTGATCGAAGAAACGCTCATCTGAAGCTGGCGGGCCGCCGCGGTGAATGAACCTAATTCGACCACTTTGGCGAAAACGGACATGCGTTTTAATCGTTCCATTATTCACTCTGGCTTAAAAGTGATTTAGATCACACATTGTAGATAATGCGGCAATCGTTACGTTAATATATTGTTAGCTACATAATAAACGCATCTGCTCACTACCTGTACGCTTCTTATTCAAGGTCATCATGAGTCTGTTTCCTGTCATCGTGATTTTCGGCTTATCGTTTCCGCCGATCTTCTTCGAGTTGCTTTTGTCGCTGGCCATCTTTTGGCTGGTGCATCGACTGCTGGTTCCGACCGGCATTTACGATTTTGTCTGGCACCCTGCACTGTTTAATACGGCGCTATATTGCTGCCTTTTTTATTTGATATCGCGCTTGTTCGTTTGAGGTTGATGTGAAAACACTAACAAGAAATATCCTCCGTACCGCTATTACCGTGATACTGGTCATTTTGGCTTTCGTGGCGATTTTCCGCGCCTGGGTCTATTACACCGCTTCGCCGTGGACGCGGGATGCGCGCTTTAGTGCTGACATTGTGGCGATTGCCCCTGACGTCTCCGGGCTGATTTCCCAGGTAAACGTCAAGGATAACCAACTGGTTAAGAAAGACCAGGTATTGTTCGTTATTGACCAACCTCGTTACCAAAAAGCGCTGGCGGAGGCGGAAGCCGATGTCGCTTACTACCAGACCTTAGCGCAGGAGAAGCGCGTTGAAGCGGGTCGGCGTAATAAGCTGGGCATACAGGCGATGTCGCGGGAAGAGATAGACCAGGCTAACAACGTGCTGCAAACCGTTGAGCATCAGTTGGCGAAAGCGGTAGCCAGCCGCGATCTGGCCAGGCTGGACCTCGAGCGCACAGAAATTCGCGCCCCCGCGGATGGCTGGGTGACCAACCTTAACGTCTATACCGGGGAGTTTATTACCCGTGGCTCCACGGCGGTGGCGCTGGTGAAAGAGAATACGTTTTACGTCATGGCCTATCTGGAAGAGACCAAGCTGGAAGGCGTCCGCCCTGGCTACCGTGCGGAGATTACCCCACTTGGCAGCAGCAAAACCATTAAAGGGACAGTGGACAGTATCGCTGCAGGGGTGACCAACGCCAGCAGCAGCAGCGACTCGAAAGGGATGGCCTCGGTCGACTCCAACCTTGAGTGGGTGCGTCTGGCGCAGCGTGTGCCGGTGCGTATTCGCCTCGACCAGCAGCAGGGCAATCTGTGGCCATCGGGCACCACGGCGACGGTGGTGATCACCGGTAAAGAAGACCGCGATACCAGCCGGGCCAACTTCTTCCAGAAACTGGCTATGCGCCTGCGCGAATTCGGTTAATCGCTATGGGGACATATACCATTGCTCCCCGGCATCTCCGCTTTGCCATTAAGCTTGCATGCGCGGTGGTGCTGGCGCTGTTTGTCGGTTTCCATTTTCAGCTCGAAACGCCGCGCTGGGCGGTACTGACGGCAGCGATCGTCGCCGCCGGGCCGGCTTTTGCTGCCGGCGGCGAACCTTACTCTGGCGCGATCCGCTATCGCGGGATGTTGCGCATTGCCGGGACCTTTATTGGCTGTATTGCGGCGCTGGTTATCATCATCCTGATGATCCGCGCGCCTCTGCTGATGATGCTGGTCTGCTGCCTGTGGGCCGGGTTTTGTACCTGGATTTCGTCGCTGGTTAAGGTCGAAAACTCTTATGCCTGGGGGCTGGCCGGGTACACCGCGCTGATTATCATTATTACCATCCATACCAATCCGATGCTGGCGCCGCAGTTTGCGGTCGAACGCTGTAGCGAAATTGTCATCGGTATTGTCAGCGCTATCGTCGCCGACCTGCTGTTCTCTCCACGTTCGATTAAAAAAGAGATCGACCTTGAACTGGATAACCTGCTGATTGCTCAATATAAGCTGATGCAGTTATGCGTCGCCCACGGCGAAAAAGAGGAAGTGGATCAGGCGTGGGGCGCGCTGGTGCGTCGCACTACGGCGCTGGAAGGTATGCGCAGTAATCTGATCATGGAATCCTCACGCTGGGCGAAGGCGAATCAGCGTCTGAAGGCGATCAATACCCTCTCGTTAACGCTTATCACCCAAGCGTGCGAAACCTACCTGATTCAAAACTCGCGCCCGGAAATGGTGACGGATGACTACCGCGAGCTGTTTGCTGAGCCGGTTGAGACAGTGCAGGATGTCCACCAGCAGCTGAAGCGTATGCGCCGTTTCCTGACCTGGAAAGGCGAGCATAATACACCCGTCACCATCTACAGCTGGGTGGGCGCAGCCACGCGTTACTTATTGCTCAAGCGCGGCGTGGTGGGCAACACCAAAATCAGTCGCATTGAAGATGGTGTGCTGCGCGGCGAAGCGGTGGTCAAAGTGGAGTCTGCCGAGCGCCACCATGCGATGGTGAACTTTTGGCGCACCTCTGTCTCCTGTATCCTCGGGACGTTGTTCTGGCTGTGGACGGGCTGGACCTCTGGCAGCGGCGCGATGGTGATGATTGCCGTCGTTACCGCGCTGGCGATGCGCCTGCCTAACCCCCGAATGGTGGCGATGGACTTCCTCTACGGCACCCTGGCGGCGTTACCGCTGGGTACCTTGTACTTCCTGGTGATCATGCCGGCGACGCAGCAGAGTATGCTGCTGCTCTGTATCAGCCTGGCGGCGATGGCGTTCTTTATCGGTATCGAAGTGCAGAAAAGACGTCTCGGATCGCTGGGGGCGCTGGCGAGCACCATCAACATTCTGGTGCTGGATAACCCGATGCAGTTTCAGTTCAGTCAGTTTCTTGACAGTGCGCTGGGGCAGATCGTCGGCTGTTTCCTTGCCCTGATGGTGATTCTGCTCGTCAGAGATAACTCACGGGCCAGAACCGGTCGGGTGCTGTTGAACCAGTTTGTCTCTGCGGCGGTCTCCTCACTGACAACGAACTCGGCGCGTCGCAAAGAGAATCATCTGCCCGCGCTCTATCAGCAGTTGTTTTTATTGCTCAACAAGTTCCCCGGCGATGTCGCCCGCTTCCGTCTGGCGTTGACGTTGATTATTGCCCATCAGCGCCTGCGCGATGCGCCCGTGCCGGTGAACGACGATCTGTCGGCCTTCCATCGACAGCTGCGACGTACCGCAGATCATGTGATCTCCGCCGGGAGTGATGATAAGCGTCGGCGCTACTTTACCCAGCTGCTGGCTGAGCTTGATGTCTATCAGGAGAAGTTGCGGGTCTGGGAAGCTTCACCGCAGGTGACCGAGCCCGTGCGGCGGCTGGTTGAGATGTTGCACAAGTACCAGCATGTTTTGACCAGTAGTTAACCCCTACACCGACGCCCAGGCGTCGGTTTTTTTATCGCTATACTTAACGGCGACAGGAAGAGAAGCGGGAGGGGCTGCCATGACCACCTATACGTTTGATTTTGACGAAATCGCCGAACAACAGGATTTCTACCGGGAGTTTTCTCGAACCTTTGAGCTGGCTCAGGATAAGGTCAACAACCTGGATTCACTGTGGGATGCGGTGACTGGTGGGCTGCTGCCATTGCCGCTGGATATTGAGTTTATTCATTTAAATGACATGCAGCGTCGGCGCTTCGGCGCACTGATTTTATTATTTGATGAAGCAGAGGAAGAGCTGGAGGGGGAGTTGCGCTTTAACGCCCGTCATGGCTAAAACGTTCATCTTTTAAACCGGGAAACACGGCTTTGATGTTCAGGATGACGTCATCGGTATCCTGCCAGCCACTAATGTTGTGCTGTCGTTCGTGACCAGAGTTGAGCGATAAATGGCTGTTTTCATCAAAAAAGTAGATGAATTTAATACAAAAAGTGCATTATTCATGGTGATTTTTCGGGGATACACTGCCTGAAACGCGAACTCATTTTATATTTGACCTGCTTTTGGCAGGTATTATCCAGGGCCAAATACCATGAAAACCCTTCCTTTGTTCTTCACCAGCAGCCTGATGCTGGGCACCATGTCGGTGACAGCCTATTCTGCGGAACTCCCAGGTTATGCTGATGGTGCGCAGGTTATTCACGTGGACCAGACTCGTGGCCGTATCGACACATTCAATGGCGTGGTTTACAGCCAGGTTAAAAACGCGGTCTCTGTGCGTCAGATGCATATGTCTTTGCTGGTGCCGCGCAATCACGATCTAAAGCCCGCCATTGTCTACTTCCCTGGTGGCGGCTTTACCAGCGCGGCATGGGATAAATTTATCGAAATGCGCATGGCGCTGGCGGAAGCCGGATTTGTCGTCGCCGCGGCGGAATACCGCACGGTGCCAGACACGTTTCCGGCGCCGGTTGTCGATGGTAAAGCGGCTATCCGCTACTTGCGCGCCCACGCGGCGGAATATGGCATTGACCCTAAACGTATCGGCGTGCTGGGTGATTCTGCCGGCGGCTATATGGCGCAGATGATGGCGCTGACGCACGGCGAGAAAGTCTGGGAGCAGGGTGATTTTCTCGACCAGCCCTCCGATGTCCAGGCTGCAGTGACGTTGTATGGCATCTCTAATCTATTGAATATTGGTGAAGGCTTTCCACCAGAGGTTCAGCACGTGCACGCCTCGCCGGCCGTGACGGAAGCGCTCCTGGTTCATGGCAGCGCCTTTCGCAACTGGCCAGGCGCCGCTATCGACAGCGACCGGCAAAAAGCGCTCAATGCCAGCCCGATGGGGCATATCTCCCGTAACGAACCGCCAATGCTAATTATGCATGGCAGTGCCGACACCCTGGTTTCACCTGTTCAAAGCGCGCAGTTATATAAGGCATTAAAAGCGGAAGGTAATAAGGCAGACTATGTACTGGTCGAAGGCGCGGAACATGGCGACGATAGCTGGTATCAGAAGCCGGTTATCGATCGCGTGGTCAACTGGTTTAAAGCGACGCTCGGCGCGCCGGTTCACACTGCCAACGGGACGAAAGATAAGGACGCCAATTTGTAAATCGCTGTTCCGCTGTGGAAGCGGAACGCATTGTTCGGACGGGTCTGGCGATGAACCAAAAAAAAGCCCCCGGCAGGCGGGGGCAAGTCGTCGAAATAAGACGACGAGGGTTTATTTGTACAGCTCAGCGGTGGCGTGCCAGCTATCGCCGGTACGTGCTTCAATAATACGGTAGCTGCTGGCGCCTTCTTTCTCGGCTTTAGCGGCCAGTTCATGACGCATGTCCATTGGCGCACTGCCAACCTGGGATACTGAGATGGTGCCCATGGACTGCAGATTTTGTGCTTGCTCAGCGTTGACTTGCTGAACGGCCGCGCTTGCGCCGAAAGAGAGAACGGAAGCCAGGCCAAGGGATGCGATGATCATTGCGCGTTTCATAATCTTTACTCCAGTCTTTGTTTTGCCACGGCGGGGGATGTATGCACCCGGGCCGCGGTAGAGAATCTGTGTCGGGTTAGTCGTAGACGATCTAAAACTTATTTATAAAGCTCTGCGGTGGCGTGCCAGTGGTCGCCAGTGCGGGCTTCGATAATGCGATAAGAAGAAGCCCCTTCTTCCTGCGCTTTCTTGTTCAGCAGTTCATGCATATCCATCGGGGAAGAGGCTACCGCGCCGACGGAAACTGTGCCGATGGCCTCGCGGCCCTGGGCTTGCTCGCTGTTGATAACGTCAGCGGCAAAAGCGCCAAACGACACGAAGGACAGGATGCTGAGTGCTGCTACAGTGGTTTTGATTTTCATGATGTTCACCTCGTCGAATCTTTTTGTTGAGGGTCTTTGTTTCGTGACCCTCATCACAAAACCAAGTATACACTAATCACCAAAAATATTAATACCATGCTAATTGTTTTGCGCGTTAATAGTTACAATGGATTGCGCTTTTTATAACCTATAAGAATTAAAAATGACAACTTATCTGCAATGATAAGATTTATTTCTAATAAAATCATAAAGGTATACGAATTTGATCTTTCGTGCGTTTTAGGCGTTTCCCTTAAGTAAAAGAACGTATAGACGCGTTAAATCACACAAAATGTTAAATAATTGTTGGGTTGAAGGGCGTAAGAGAAAGAAAGGGGAGTCGCCCTCTGACGATTGCCAGAGGGGAATACTCAGAGTTCCTGTTCGAACAGGACCAGGATGGCGTCGTGCAGATCTTTCACCGTAAAGCCGCGCGCAGGGGTGGTGAAGATGGTGTCATCCCCGGCGATGCTGCCGAGAATACCTTCCGCCTTGCCCAGCGAGTCGAGAAGACGGGCAATCAGCTGCGCCGCGCCGGGGCTGGTGTGAATCACCACGACGGCATCGTTATAGTCGATATCCAGCACCAAATTTTTCAGCGGGCTGGAGGTGGTCGGCACGCCAAGCTCAGCAGGCAGGCAATAAACCATTTCCATTTTGGCGTTACGGGTACGAACCGCGCCAAATTTGGTGAGCATGCGGGAAACCTTCGATTGGTTGATATTCTCGAAGCCTTCTTCCTGCAGCGCCTGGACGATCTCTCCCTGCGAGCTGAATTTCTCTTCTTTAAGCAGCGCTTTAAACGCTTTAACCAGTTCTTCTTGTTTTGCCGAACTTCGCATAAGTCACCCAGATTATGGTGGTAAAAACAACATCATTATGCATAATCGTGAATTTTTATGCAAATAATCCGCAGCGGGATAGGTCAATAATGTTATGAAGGGGGCATATTTTAGCAAAAAAACCATATAAGGAACATGTTCACATCACAACGCTTAAAGCCATGTAAAAGTAAATGAAATGTTATTGAGTTGGTGTTGTTTTGCTCAACTGGCTGGGTGTATTGTAACCAACAGTCGATCCGGTACTTCGCTTTGCTGGATGGTCAGTCAGGAAGCATAAAGTGCGCCGCTGTTCTATTGCTACGCACAATAATGCATTCTTCAGCCATAATCATTGTAATTGTTCATCTTGTGAATTAAGGTCCAGGCGACGGAATAACGAAAGACTAAATTAACCATAATAAGGAGTTTAGGATGAAAGTTGCAGTCCTTGGCGCCGCCGGTGGTATCGGCCAGGCGCTTGCCCTACTACTTAAGACCCAACTGCCTTCAGGTTCAGAGCTCTCGTTGTACGACATCGCTCCGGTTACGCCGGGCGTGGCGGTAGATCTAAGTCATATCCCCACAGATGTAAAAATTAAAGGATTTTCCGGTGAAGATGCTACCCCGGCGCTGGAAGGCGCTGATGTGGTGCTGATCTCCGCGGGCGTAGCGCGTAAGCCCGGCATGGATCGTTCCGACCTGTTTAATGTGAATGCCGGCATCGTCAAGAACCTGGTGCAGCAGATTGCCAAAACCTGCCCGCAGGCCTGCATCGGTGTTATCACCAACCCGGTGAACACCACCGTGGCTATCGCCGCCGAAGTGCTGAAAAAAGCCGGCGTGTACGATAAAAACAAGCTGTTCGGCGTCACCACGCTGGACATTATCCGCTCCAATACCTTTGTCGCTGAGCTGAAAGGTAAATCGGCAACTGAGGTGGAAGTTCCGGTCATTGGTGGTCACTCCGGCGTCACCATTCTGCCATTATTGTCGCAGATCCCGGGCGTCAGCTTCAGCGAGCAGGAAGTGGCCGATCTGACTAAACGCATTCAAAACGCCGGTACCGAAGTCGTGGAAGCGAAAGCGGGCGGCGGGTCGGCGACATTGTCGATGGGTCAGGCGGCTGCGCGCTTTGGTCTCTCTCTGGTTCGCGCGATGCAGGGCGAAAAAGGTGTGGTGGAGTGCGCCTACGTGGAAGGCGACGGCCACTATGCGCGTTTCTTCTCCCAGCCACTGCTGCTGGGGAAAAATGGCGTGGAAGAGCGTCAGTCTATCGGCAAACTCAGCGCCTTTGAGCAGCAGGCGCTGGAAGGTATGCTGGATACCCTGAAGAAAGATATCGCGCTCGGCGAAGACTTCGTCAACAAGTAACCTCGCACGTGCAAAAAAGCCGGAACCGTTGTTCCGGCTTTTTATTGCCTCACTTTTCGCCCCAATGCGCCAGCGGTCGGGCAAATCTGCTAAAATCCCCCGCGTTTTAAGCCACTAGCCATGAGGACAGCGTGAAAAAGATCGAAAGAAAACAGACCCGGGACCAAATCGCGCAGATGATTCGTTATCAGATCCTCTCCGGCGCTATGAAACCCGGTGAGGAACTGACCCAGGAGAACATCGCGGAACAGTTGGGACTTTCACGTATGCCGGTTAGGGAAGCGCTACAGTCCCTTGAACAGGAAGGATTTCTGGTGCGCTTGCCTAACCGACATATGCAGGTCTCCACGCTGGCCGTCGAGGATGTGAGCCATATTTTTCGCGTTATCGCGGTGATGGCTGCGGAACTGTTTGCCCTCGTGCCGGCAAATCAGGGGGAATTACTTCGCGCACGCGCGCAGGCGCTGGCGCGTGCTGGCGATAACGCTGGTGAACTGGCGTTTCATCAGTTGCTGATTTCCTATCTTGATAACCGCTATCTGGCAAAGGCGTATCAGCAATTTTTGGATGGTTATATTTCCTATGTCATTCTGTACCTGAAAGAGGATGGCCAGGAGTCGGCGCTGATCCTGAGCGAACTGGCGAGCGCTATTGGCCGTGGTGAAGGCGAAAAAATTGCTCAGGCAACACAGCGTTATTTCCTTATGCTTGCGGAGATAATGCGTCAACATATGAAGGATTGGGAAAGTGCAGAAGCCTAAATTAGGGAAAATTAAGCTTCTTTCTGCGAAGGAGCAGGTTGCGGCGGTTTTGCGTAAAGCGATCCTTTCGCGGGATTTAGTGGAAGGGCAGGAAATTACCCTTGAAGGGATTGCCAGAATGGTTGGCGTCTCCAGCATGCCGGTACGTGAAGCGTTTCAAATTTTAGCCGCCGATGGCCTGATTCAAGTGCGGCCGAATAAAGGTGCGGTGGTGCTGGGGATTAATGAGCAGACTATCCGTGAGCATTACGAAATTCGCGCCGTACTGGAAAGTGAAGCGGTGGCGAAAGCTTCTCGTCCAGGGACAGATATTTCACGCATCGCTCAGGTTCATTATGCCGCAGAGAAGGCGTTGGCAGACAATAATTCTGCTGAATATTCCGACCTGAATCAGGCCTTCCACATGGAGATCTGGAACGCGGCGGGAAATGAAAAAATGAAGATGCTGCTCTGCAACATGTGGAACGGACTGTCGATGGGGCACAAGGTGACTGAAGAAGAGTACGCCGTCATTTCCATCCGTGAACATAAAGCGATCTTACAAGCGCTTGAGCAGCATAACGAAGCGCTGGCCCGCCAGCGAATGCATGAACATATTATCCGCTCAATGGAGAATATGCTCACCCGATACCTGCCCGATCCTGATCCCTGACCGGATCGATCGCCAGCGAATGGCTGGCGTTTATTATATTTATCAACGTTATTAATTCCTTCACGTGACGATCTGCGCAGGATCTTGATGCAGATCTCATTGCGCGATCATTCCACAAAAACGCATTGACTTACTTTTTACATGGGCATAATTTCTCCCTCGTCAATATTGGATACAATATCATATATCATTGATAGGAAAAATTATAAGTATGGAACCGATTACCATCACCCTATGTTTGCTGGTGTTCGCTATCGTCATGTTCGTGTGGGAGAAGGTGCCGCTGGCAGTGACTTCCATGGTGGTTTGCGTGGCGTTAGTGGTTACTGGCGTATTGGATCTGAAGCAGGCCTTTGCCGGTTTTATCGACAGCAATGTCATTCTTTTCGTCGCCATGTTTATCGTTGGCGGGGCGTTATTTGAGACCGGGATGGCCAATAAAGTCGGTGGGGTGATCACTCACTTCGCCAAAACGGAGAAACAGCTGATCTTCACCATTATGGTAGTCGTCGGCGTAATGTCAGGTTTTCTCTCCAATACCGGTACGGCAGCCGTATTAATCCCGGTCGTCATTGGCGTGGCCGCCAAATCGGGATTTTCCCGCTCGCGTCTGCTGATGCCGCTGGTGTTTGCTGCCGCGCTGGGCGGCAACCTGTCGCTGATTGGCGCCCCGGGCAACCTGATCGCGCAATCGGCCTTGCAGAACATCGGCAGCGGCTTCGGTTTCTTTGAGTATGCGAAAGTGGGTCTACCGATGCTGGTCTGCGGCATCCTCTATTTCCTGACCATCGGCTATAAGTTTTTGCCTAATAATCCAAACAGCGGGGAAGTGGGCAGCGTCGGTGAACAGCGGGATTACAGCCACGTTCCACGCTGGAAGCAGATCCTGTCCCTGGTGGTGTTGATCGCCACGATCCTCGGCATGATTTTCGAAAAACAGACCGGCATTAGCCTGGCGGTGGCCGGCTGTATCGGTGCCCTGGTGCTGGTGGTTACCGGGGTGCTGACGGAAAAGCAAGCTTACAAGGCCATTGATTCACAGACTATTTTTATCTTCGGCGGCACCCTGGCGCTGGCAAAGGCGCTGGAAATGACCGGGGCGGGCAAGCTGGTGGCTGACCAGGTTATTGGCCTGCTGGGCAACAACTCCTCACCGTTTATGCTGCTGGTGGTGGTCTTTGCCCTCTCCGTGGTGATGACCAACTTTATGTCCAATACCGCCACCGTCGCGCTGTTGGTGCCGGTGAGCCTGTCGATTGCCGCCGGTATGGGCGCCGATCCGCGTGCGGTGCTGATGGCGACCGTTATTGGCAGCTCCTGCGCCTATGCGACGCCGATCGGTATGCCCGCCAATATGATGGTGCTGTCGGCCGGGGGCTATAAGTTCGTCGATTACGCCAAATCCGGCATCCCTCTGATTATCGTTTCCACCATTGTCAGCCTGATCCTGCTGCCAATCCTTTTCCCTTTTCATCCGTAATTTACGGACGCTGTTCTGACTAAGGAGCCTTTATGAGCAAGAGTGAACAGATATCCCGCATGACCGACATCATGGCCAGATTTGTGGGATATACCGGCAAAGTATTGCCTGATGACGTCACAGCAAAACTAAAAGAGTTGCATAAGAAAGAGACCAGCCAATTGGCGGACGTCATCTTTACCACCATGATTGAAAACCAGCGTCTGGCGAAAGAGCTGGATCGTCCCTCCTGCCAGGATACCGGCGTGATCCAGTTTCTGGTGGAGTGCGGCGCCAACTTCCCGCTGATCGGCGAACTGGAAGCACTGCTGCGCGAATCGGTGATCAAAGCCACCGTCGACTCCCCGCTGCGCCATAACAGCGTCGAGACCTTTGATGAATACAACACCGGTAAAAACGTCGGCAAAGGGACGCCCACCGTTTTCTGGGAGATCGTCCCGGATTCCGACCAGTGCAGCATCTACACCTATATGGCGGGCGGCGGCTGCTCGCTGCCGGGTAAAGCGATGGTGCTGATGCCGGGCGCTGGTTACGAAGGCGTAACCCGTTTCGTGCTGGATGTGATGACCAGCTATGGCCTGAACGCCTGTCCGCCATTGCTGGTTGGCGTTGGGGTGGCAACATCAGTGGAAACCGCGGCGCTGCTGTCGAAGAAAGCGCTGATGCGCCCGATTGGCTCGCACAATGATAACGAACGCGCGGCATCGCTGGAAAAAATGCTCGAAGACGGCATCAACAAAATCGGCCTTGGCCCGCAGGGGATGTCCGGCAATACCTCCGTGATGGGCGTCAATATCGAAAATACCGCACGCCATCCTTCCACCATTGGCGTGGCGGTCAACGTCGGCTGCTGGTCGCACCGCAAAGGACATATCGTTTTCGATAAAGACCTGAACTACACCATTACGTCTCACACAGGAGTGGCTTTCTGATGACTAAAAAAATACTCACTACGCCCATTAAAGATGAAGATTTAGCTGATATTAAAGCGGGCGATATTATTTATCTCAATGGCCATATTGTGACCTGTCGCGATGTTGCCCATCGCCGTTTAATTGAGGGCGGTCGTGAATTACCGGTCAACGTTGCTGGCGGCGCGATATTACACGCCGGGCCAATTGTGCGGCCGATTAAAGGTTCGGAAGATAAATTTGAAATGGTCTCCGTTGGGCCGACGACCAGTATGCGCATGGAGAAGTTTGAAAAAGAGTTTATTGCCAGAACTGGCGTGAAATTAATTGTCGGCAAAGGCGGTATGGGTAAGGGGACCGAAGAGGGCTGCGCCGAGCATAAAGCCTTGCACTGCGTGTTTCCGGCCGGCTGCGCGGTTGTCGCCGCGGTCTGCGTCGAAGAAATCGAAGATGCGCAGTGGCGTGATTTAGGGATGCCGGAAACTTTATGGGTCTGTCGGGTGAAAGAGTTCGGGCCGTTAATTGTCTCAATCGATACCCACGGCAATAACCTGTTTGAGCAGAATAAAGTGATCTTTAATCAGCGCAAAGACATTGTCGCCGATGAAATCTGCAAACATGTGAGCTTCATTAAATAACCCCGATTGAATATATAGCGCAGTAATGGCAGCGGTAGCTGACCGTTAAACAGAGGCTTCTGACCAGGCGGTCCGGGGAAATCCACTCGGCTAACGCGGTCTGCCGTTAGCCATTATTGCGCCCCTCCCAAAGGCTATTTTATGACTGACAATGCCGTCCTCCTGGGCGAAGGCTTCACCCTGATGTTTCTCGGCATGGGCTTTGTGCTGGTGTTCCTGCTGCTGCTCATCTTTGCCATTCAGGGAATGTCCCTCGCCGTGAACCGTC